>JBAZKF010000003.1 GCA_041650895.1 Patescibacteria group bacterium
AATATAATCTTGAAGATGAGCCCTTGAGCCCTTCGGCAATGAAACAAGTAGATTTTCCTTTATAGGCTCCAATCTCGACAACCACGGAGAAATCATTAAGAGATCTGGCTATTTTAAAAACAATCCTCCCCTCCTTGATTCCAAAATGACCTTCTTGCTTATCTATTTCCTCTAGCCGTCGGCCCTGACTTAGAAAATCCTTCAAAAGATTTCTCATCTTAGATCACTCCTCATCCCAATTAATTCCATTTCGAATACATTTATATTCCAATTATGGAACAAATAAAGCAAAAAAAATTATCCGCGTCTCGCCACAGCAACGATTTGCCTACCCCACCATTTTCTAGTCATTAAACTGATGGGCGCCCATGACGGATCTTCACACCAGATGTCCACTTTAAAATCTCTCAGCATGGCTTTAATTTTGCCGGGCGTGCAGACATTCACATGCAAGGCCTTTCCAGCTTCTCCCCTTCCCACAACTTTGACCTTTAACGCATTCCTCATGAATTCAGCAACGTTCTTAGGCCGATACTTACCTCTCAACACACGGAAGGTCCATTTCAAAAACCGGAATGGAAGATCCAGAGCCATTTTGATCGGCTGAAGATACTTCTCATAATAAAGGTTTGGTGTCGTGATGATGATCCTTCCGTTTTCTTTGAGGATTTTCTTGAATTTCTCACAGGTTCGTCCTAACTGATCGTCATTCATATGTTCAAAAACATCAAGCATAAAAATCAGATCGTAACGCCTGGAAAAATCATGATCGGCAACATCGCCAATCTCAGCCCTGGCAAAAGACCTCATCCCGACAGGAAGCATCTGTATCGTCTGCCGGGCGATATCAACGGCCGTCCTGCTATAATCCAGACCTAATACATGAGCTCCCTTCTTTGCGCAATAATATAATAATTCGCCCCTGCCGCAACCGACATCCAAGATTTCATCGCCTTGTCGCGGAACAGCGATCTCCAGGACGTGCTTATATTTAGGGTGGATAGCGATATCCAGCCCTTGCGCGTATTCATGGCACCCTTCGTTATCATGATAATAATAATTCGCGTCGTAGAGATTGGGGTCGACGATCTTTCGATTGCTCATACGGTCTTCTCTTGGACTGTCTTAAATGAATCCGGCGCCTTACGCCGATTTTTTCTTTTTTTCGTGAAACCAGTAATAAATGCCAAAGATGCGGATAATAAACCACTCTTCGTATCTGGACCTATAGAACCAGAAAGGCGAAAACAGGTCAAATTTCGATTCCATACCCTTTGATATACGATACAAGCTAATGACCCTCCGATAATGCTATGCCGAGAGTCTTAAACAATGTCTTGAGCCGGTCTCGATACGTGTGGCGACCGTTGACAAGATCAAAACCATTTTTTGCGATCTCCATCCTCTTTTCAGAATGCGCCAGATAAAACTCGATCTTTTGCCTCATCTCGCCCTGGATATCATCGAACATGGCCAAATGCTTGTTTTCTTCAAAAAGCTCATCAACGCCGTTCCCCTTCACGCGATGCGTCAAGAACATGGCCCCCGCCCCCATAGCCTCAAAGAACCGGGCGTTGATATCGTTATGGATCGGGTAATTAACGACAATCTTGGCTTTGGAGTAAAAATCGTATAATTGTTCGCGTTCGGCACGACCGATGTAAGAATTGGGATAATAATACCTGAGCGTCTCGATGACCACCTTTCGAAGGCTGTATTTCCCTTCCGTGCCGATAAAACAGATGTCGTATAGGCGCTGATCGTCGCCCAAAAATATCTGTCCCGGCTTCAGCGCATCGGCAGCCCACGGCAGCCAATGAGCCGTAACTCTCGTATCTTTCTTCAATCGCTGGATGTCGTCTTTTTGCGCCAGGAAAAGCGCATCATAATTTGCGGCCTGTCTTCTGATTTTCTTGTAAGGTTTCTTGAGGTGGGTATCGGAAATCCACCAGGCGGCCGGGTGCAGGCGTTGAGGCATCACAATCGTATAATCTCCGTCGTCAAAGCGGATATAAAAATCGAAACCGCCCTTGACCGACTGGATCTCCTGCATATCAAATTGATGCAGCTCAAAAAGCGGATCGCGCCGAAGGATCTCCATGCAGCGCTCCCCCATCGCAACCCGGGAATTCCGATGAAAAACCAAAGCCAAGCGTTTCTTGCCCTTTGAAGAAGTTTGATTATCCAAGATCGTTATGCTCTAGCCTGCTGTTGTTTCTTTTTGCGCTTGCGGCTTTTTTTGCCCTGCGTGACCCAGAACCCATGCCACCATCCATAGAGATCATACAGGGTCTTGCGGCCCTGCTCACCCGTATAAACCCAGGGTTGCCAGCTCTTACTCCATTCCAGGATTTGTTCTTTTGTATACTTTGTGTCAATGAGCCGGACTTTAGACTCACGGAATTTGCGGCTGCAGATCTTTTGCAATTCGGCGTAATTCGACGCAGAGACCAGCTCATCCCCCTTCTGGTTCTTGAAAGGCGGCAAGGGCAAAGCGGCGCTGCACCGAAAACAATACCTGTTGATCTGGTCTTCAAAATCCTTTACCGTCCTCTTCCACCAGCCTTTTTCCAGAGGATATCCGCCAGGACCATCAAAAAGCATGTCCATGGCTGCGGCGACTTCGCAGAAAAACCCACCCTTTGGATTAATCGAAGGCGACCATTTTTCCTGTATCCAGCATTTATCGATCAAGGTACGCATGAAGGCGCGATCATCCAGCACATCTTCCATCGCGATCAAAAGAGGCTGATGCTTCTGGGTATCATCTTCATGGTCATTGTAATAAATGTTCTCGGCGAACGTCTGACGGATAATATCCCGATACTCTTTCCATTTGTAGCCGGAAGTCCACAAGAATCGCTTCTCCAGGGGCATCTTCTTGCGCAGGATTTCGCAAATCTCCCTGAATTTCGGATGAAGAGTAGGCTCACCCCCCATCACACCCACTCCTCCCGGATAGCCTTCCAAAGAATCAAGGGCCTTTTCAAACGTCCCCAAATCCATGAAATAGGGCTTGCCGTGATGTCCGACAAAGCGCGTGCAATGCAAACACTGATGTATGCATGCATTTGTAATTTCAATCTGAATCAACCATGTCTCCCCAATCGCCTTCATCCATCCCCCTCCAATCAAAGCTAAAACCAGTATGGGTTATCTGCTACTATCTAGTACTATTTTATCTAAAAATAGACGCCTCTATTATTTCTCCTCCTTAACCAAGAAATCTATTAGATCTTTATCGTTAAAAATATTCTCTATTGCAGCAGAAAATGCGCAATTGACTACTTTGGCATTTGTTTCTTGCGAACCGAGAAAACAAGTTCTGATCTCTCTTTGCCCATGATACATCTTTTCATATGTTTGACCCGCAGCATTTGTTGCAACAATCTTAATTGTGGATTTTCCGATATTGCCACCTGTCCAAAAGCCCATTTCTACATCATAAGCAAGAACCCTTAATTCAACTTTCATCGATGTAGCTGATTCATCTTTTGCCACAGGAAGAAAGCCTTTCTTCCGCAGCCCATCCGACATCGCCGTTTGCAAAATTTCTGGCACATCTTGATCAGTCGTAATCTTGGCCGTCTTCATCCCATAAACATTCGATCTATTGCCAATGATCCGATCTTCTCTTTCATCTACAACGCATAGACCGATCTTTTTACCAGCGCCTACCTGAGAAGATAAAATATTTGCTGAAGGTTCAACTTTCAAATTTTGGCTGATATAAGCGCACCCCGATACTAAAAAAGATAGGAAAATAAAGCAGGCTGTCTTTCTCATTCTATATTCCCTCCCCGTTTTTCAGCGACAGTCACATCCCCGTTGAGGTCCGATCACTTGTTTTCCCCTCCTAGGTATGAACAACCGTCCCAATCATTTTCCCAGTATCATTCCTTAAATTGCCCCTTCTAGTGAAGAATTAAAGAGTGCTGCGCTCTACTCTGAATAAACGCAAATAACCCAATTAAAATAGGCGGTATTAATAAAACAATTAAAATTATAAAAATTTTGATTTTATTAATACCGCCATATCCTTTAAATTTATTGTTATAAATTTTGCTGGCCAGCCAAAAGAAATATAGACTCCCTAATTCTAAAAAAATTATTAATACTAAATTCAATTGATAATCTAAGTATTTTCCTAGAGGATTTAGAATAAGAGCAACACCAAGAGTACTAACAGCAATCTTTTCTTTATTATTTTTTATTGATATTATTCCCATAAAAATTAAGATTAATCCAATATTGACATAGAGCCAAAAATCTCCGTATTTAATAATATCTTGAGATTTGATAAAAATCGTTTTTAATAATTTTACCAGATCAGAAAATATTAAAAGTGTGTAAAAACCGAGTATGTATATAAATTTAAATTTTTCAAGAAAGCTAAATTGTTTTTTCACTGTATTATTTTGTATTTGCATTTTTAATCACAGGGTAATGATATTGCTGCTCTCCATAAATTGGAACCCACGCTCTCCTAGCTGCATCAACTGCATAAGTTATGCTTGATGCGACAACAGCAGCGCCAGCCAAAAGATTAAAAGGAAAAGATGCAGCTGCGGCAACAATCACTCCTACTCCTAACCCCCATCCAGACTGTATCATAGAACTCGTATAATCCCCCCAAAAAAGACCATGATTGAAATACTTGCCTTCTGTACTTACATTAAGCCAATTTTCAGATGGAGCGCTATCTAGAACACGTATAAACTTGTTCTCTGAAACAGCTGCTATTTTTGCAGCAGTCTTGAGCTGTCCTTCGACTCCGCCTTCTTCACGTGCCGCATCCAAGGTCTGTTGCAGATTAGCAGCTCTCTTTTGCTCAGTCTGTTTTTCAGTTTCTGTTTTTGGTTTTCTGTTTCCTGACTCCGCAACTCTATTTGCAAGATAACCGACAGAACTATATAACGCCCCCATCCAGGCACCTTGACCAAGGTCGCCACCAAAGATTGCCGCTCCAATAGCACCGCTCCCTGCGCCCCCAAGTACCGCAGCAGCAAAACCTGGCCAGAATTGATCACCAGCCGAATAACCTAACCCACATCCTATGCCAGCGCCTATTCCTCCAACCAAAGCGTTCATTCCAATATCGCCACCGTAAGCTGCTCCATTTATGGCACCTGATGCAGCCCCTCCGGCTGAAGCTCCGACAAAAGCCCACGCAGGTCCCCACAATGAACTTGCTGCCGTTGCTCCCGCGCCAATTAAACCAGCTCCCAAGGCACCTAATAACAGACCTTGCCAAACAGGTTGATCATTAACTGCTGCTGATATTGCTCCTAAAATCGCGCCGATAATTATAAACCAAAAATGCCCACTTGGATCCATGTAATTCAGCGGATTATTGCGGCAATAGGAATAACGATTCAGGGATTGAGGGTCGTAGGGCGCCTGGACAACGGTGTCGGCTGAAACGAAGCGGCCGATTTCGGGATCATAGTAGCGCGCGCTGTAGAAATAAAGCCCCGTTGCATCCAGCTCCTTACCGGTGAATTTGTAATCCGTGACATCCACGCCTTCGTTTTTGGAAACACTACCATAAGGCGCGTATTCCAGATGTTGGACCTGCTGGCCGTTCTGATCGGTAACAATGCTTGAAGACCCCAGATGATCTCCATGATAATAGTTTATGTCTGCCGACCCGCCAGCCACAGATTTAATGCTGCAAACTCTCGTCGATCCTGCAAAGACATGTTTAATCTGCGTAAGCTGATTTCCGGAATCTGTGCAATCGTCCTTTTCAAAGAGCGATCCGATATAAGTTGTGGTCCGGGTTTCGTTGTCGGCGGTTCGAGAAACCCTTACCCGCCCTCCGTCCCCGTCATACATAAATGACGTCACGGCATCGGGTTGAATTATCCTAATTATACGATTTTCAACGTCATATTCCAGGGTTTTATTTTTTCCTGACGTCATGTTTCCATTGGCATCGTACTCGTAGCTATAACTGCTTGCGGACGTCACGGCATGTGGCCCGGCATTCGCGCCGTATAGCATAAAACCAACATCAGACTTATACGTCATGTTGCCAATGGCATCGTATTGAAAATTATGATTGGATACGCCGTCTCCATCGGGAATATTCTGCGCGGAAGTCAAGCGATCCAGCTCATCATAGCCGAACGTGCGGATATTATTACGCAGATTATCCGTTAAGGTCGCCACATTGCCGTTTTTGTCAAAGATATAGTTCAAATCCTGCAGATGGACGCTTCCGCTCACCGTGTCTATGCGCGCCAATCTCAAATCCTGGCCATAGCTATAATCTGTGCTTACACCATTACCATACCGAATACGACGTATGCGCCCTTGACTGTCATAGTCTATTGAATTTACGTAATCCGTTGAGGTCGAAGTACTGGACACTCTTTCCAGAAATCCGGAATTGGTATCGTAAGAATATTCGACTGCTTCGCTATCGGGATAAATCAATTTTGTCAGACGATCCCAGGCATCATATTCTCTTTGAACCTCATATGCGTGAGCATCGACAGTCTTGACGGACTTTATTTCCCGGCCAAGCTTGTCATAGAAGAATTCCGTCGTCCCGGAACCATCGACGACTTTCGACAGGCGGCCTATGCAGTTCTCCTTGGCTGCTTCATCGTAAATATATGTTGCAAGTATTTGCCCATCGACTTGCTTGCCGGTCAGCCGATTCAAATCATCATAACTGAATTCCAGAACCTGATTTTTTGCATCGGTCTGCTTGATTAAATTTCCCAAAAGATCGTATTCATATGTCCAGACCCCCATATCGGGATCATCCATTTTGATCTTGCGTCCCGCAGAATCATACCAGATTTGCGAAATATTCCCTTGGGTATCTGTCACCTTAAGCAAGTTATCTTGGATATCATAGTCGTAAACTGTCTTGTATACCCCACCTTGGGTGAATTCCGTGACTTCAATAACATTGCCGTAAATGTTTTTTAGGATTCCCTTCTTGTGGCCCATCGGATCAACAGTCTCAACATAAAGCGGTGTCACATAGAAAACCTGGCTTTCGGCGTCTTTGGCCGTCCCCGGAAAATCTGATATCGTCTTTGTGATGCGGCCGCGAATATCGTATTCGTATCGCACATATGAAATCTGGGCTTCCGGCTCATCGACATAATGCGCAATTGATTCCTTTTCGACCCGGCCTATATTGTCGAAATAGGTCTCAGTCGAAACCTGACGGCTATTTTCTCCGTCCTCACCGTTTGAAACCGTTTTGTATTTTCTAGCCAGGCCATCCACATATTCCGTTTTTTCAAGATTGCCCTGCCGGGAAGCTTTGGTATTGAAATCAGGATAATTGAATTCTGTTACAACTTCACCATAAGCGTTCATTGTCTGGACAGGACGACCGAGAGAGTCATAAGAGGTCGAGCTCATATTACCGTTAGGATCTGTCGACTGGATGATCACGCCCAATTTTGGGTCATAAACGTAAGAAACTACGTGGCCTAAAGTATTAGCGATATTCAAAGGAAAGGAATTGAATACCGTCTCATATTCCGTCGTCACTGTACGGCCCAAAGCATCTGTCGTCGCCACCACATTACCAAAAATGTCGTATAAATAACTGCGGGCGACCGATTGCTGACCGCCCGTTAAAGGATTGACGACAACCATAGACTCCTTGCCTACATTGCCACGCGAATCGTATTCAAAGCTTTTTTTCGTCACGACAGCATCGTCTTTATCCTTCAAGATAACCTCTAACGGCCTATTCAAACCCGTCTCATAGGCGCGTGCAAATGTTGTTTCCGTCGTTTTTTCATCGCCTTCTTTTAAAATGTCTCCCAGACTCCTTACCTCAAGGGGGTTGCCTATAGCGTCATAATCAAATTCACTGGCTGTGCTTAATACAGAGCCATCCTCCTCCCACACAATCGTGTCCTGACGAATCAAAGCAGGAAACCCAAGAACATTATCGGCAGGACCGGCCTTCCTGACATCGTAGGTATTGCTCGCCTGACTGATTTGACGGCCATTCCCATCAAATGCGGCAATCTTTTCTATCTGCCCCTTCAAGGCGCCATCCTGATCAAGCTTACCCTGATAGAAATACGTTTCCGTGTAATTTCCCGTAACGGGATCAAGTGCCTTAACTTTCCCAAATCCGCGGAATTCACGCTCAACGGCATCATAATAGCCACCCGAAAAGACAAACTGCTGATTATAAGATTCTTGCGGTGATCCAAGGGGCAGCGTATCAATGATCTTAATCTCGGATGCCACCTGCACCGGAAACGGCAGCCCAGGATTATCTGCGATAGAAGCATAAGAATACACAATTTCCGTCTTACCTCCGATACCATTAGCAATCTGCCGAAGCAGATCTGGCGGCCTTTGATCGGTAATCTGCGTTTTCCATCGTAAAATTCCAATCAATTCATGGTCATAGCCGGCGCGATCGGATATGCCATCGCCGTTAAAATCACCAGTTGTAACGAATTCATCGGCACTGCTGCCAAAACTCCCCAAGAGTCCTTTTGTCGAAAAATTTTCTCCGGTCGAAACCGCGTAATACCAATCCTGGCTGGATTTGTCCCAATATCCAACATCTGAAATCCCATCGTTGTTATAGTCTGAAACTACGGGCTCTTTGCCGGCCCCGAATCCTGAAATCCAAACGCCGCCGTCCAGAAAAGTCCTACCATTGGAAAGCGCGACCTTATATTCACCGCTTGATTTCTTAACAAGGCAGAGGTCTGCCAATGAATCTCCGTTAAAATCCCCCATCAACATCGAATAATTCGTTCCAAAACCGGCCAGCCACGTCGTCATGGCACCAAAACCGCTGCCTTGGCTTAAAACGACTCGCACCTCTCCTGTTTCTTTGTTATATAACCCGAAATCACAATATTTATCTCCGTTGAAATTCCCAGAAAAAACAAGCCATGATGAAGGATTTTCCGTAAAATCCAGCCATAACGCAGGCAAAGACAATCCGCTTCCCGTCGATAAGGCTATACGCAGTTCACCGTTCGTCTTGTTATACAGTCCGGCATCGGCTTTTCCATCACCATTAAAATCTCCCCCTACCGGAGATACATCGACACCAGTCGTCCCCGACTGGAGCCAGTCAGAGGCATTCGTAAAAACACCACCTTCTGAAATCGCTACCTCCCAAACCCCTGTTGCGCCGTTATATAGCCCCAGATCGCACAGAGCATCGCCATCGAAATCACCCATGATCGGAAATATCAGATTCGTTGAGGCATTCGGATCTACGACATCCACGCCGACCGAACTCTCGACACTTAAACCGCCTGTATCTGCGACAACTACTGACACCGCGTGGTCTCCTGCATCATCAAAAGAAATCGTTTTCTCATACACGCCATCGAGATCACCGGAGGCTATTTCCTGGCTGTCTTTCTTCAAAATAAAGGTCAACCCGTCTCCATCCGGATCGCTGCTCGATATCCGGACTATCACATCTTCGCCTTTGTTGATAGTATATGTACTCAAGCTTAAAGCGACTTCCGGCGATCTATTAACATTATTAACAACAATGGTTCCGTTTTCGGTGACAGTATCGATGCCATCCGAAGCCGTGACGCTATAAGGATAAGAGCCAGCATCATCATATCCTGTCAGCCATTTTCCCGCCGTATCCCAAGGAGACGAGTAATAATAAGTGATGGCATCGCCATCTGCATCGGTCGCTTGAGGAGTTACAACTGCTAATTGGCCTTCCTGAACCGTAATATCGGACAAAGCTGCCAAGACAGGCGGACGATTGACATTTTTGACATTAACCTTAACATCTTGGTTGGCAACAAGACCGGTGGCATCCGTGGCTCTAACTGTGACGACATACATTCCTGCGTCATCATAGTCTGTCTGCCACCGGCCCTGTGCATCAAACGGTGCGCTAAATGCATACACGATCTCATCATCATCCAAGTCTGTCGCATGCGGTGTAATCACAACCTCCTGGTTTTCGTCCGCATAAATGTCCGGAATAAAATCAAGAACGGGCGCATTATCCACGCCTTCTACCTGAAGAGTCACTTCATTCGAAGAAACGGGGTTCCCTTCCATATCTTTTGCTTTAAATATAACCACCTCTGTCCCAAACCAACCCTGAGACTGGGAAAAACTTACCTCGTTCGTCACAGGATCAATCTGCACGACAACGCTCTGATTGCCGCTAACCGAATAATCCAAAGCATTACCGTCAAAACTCAAAAAATAGTCATCCAGATCGAATGCATTCGTTTTAACCCCGTTCTCAAGCCAATTCTGGTTAGGAATAATATATGCCAAAAGAGGCGGGGTCGATTTCGTCGTTGCAACATAACCGCTTTCCAGAACAAAAGTTGCGCTATTGGTCCGGCCAACACACGATTCACCAAAACTATCCTGGCTGACAGCAAAACCCGATGCCACACGACTGCCTGCACCTTGAACAACAGCGCCACTTTGTATTATCAGGCTTGAACCGGCCATACTGAATGCCAATGCCTCCCTGGCGCCGCCAAACACCAGCATATGAGCACAGATCAAAACAACCGAGACTATTTTTTGCATAAATACCTCTATCTTAGTTATTGCTCTGGTATTCGAAGGCCTGTTTAGGGAAACAGGAACCATCGCCTGCGCACTGCTGGAATGACGCCACAACAGAACGATCCGTGTCATCACTCTTGCCATATTCGATGACATAACGCCAAACCAGATCGCCGTTACACTTTGCCAGGATTTCCTTAAGGCGCTTTGCTGTTTCTATCTTTGTCCCGCTAATATAGCTAAATACATGGTCTGCCCTGTCCTCCAGAACAAAATCAACTGAATTCCTGCCCGTAACGCCGGCATTTTCGTTTCCTGTATAAATGATGCGCAATAAGTATGTTTTCCCGGCATCTTTAGCGTAGTCATATTTCACATCGTTACCATTTGTATCCAGAACCCTGGTCAAATACCAACTAAACGTCCCTCCCCAACCCGCCTCCCTGCTTTCATCCGTCTCGCCGAACTTCAAGACATTGCCGTCCTTCCCCAAAGCTCGCCAGCTGTCATTGCTCTCCTTATAAAATCTAGTAAATGAAGACTCAATCTTTGTTTGATACAGGTTATCAACCAAATGCACCAATTCCGTTGTCCCAGCATCCGTAACTAAATAGAACGTATCTTTGGTATCATCATAAGTCGGCACGCCAAGCCGCGTTGAACGGACGATATATCCTTGTTTCAGATCAAACCCCATGCCCAACCAAGAATTCGCATTTGAAGAACGATAGACAAGCGCAAGCGAAGGTTGGATGCTTTTCCGCCCCGGCGCCACGGTGATCGGAAAACTATGGCTGAACGCCCCTGTTAGAAGATCCGGCAACGGAATCTTTACCCCGCCGCCAATCGGCGCACCTTGAGACACAAGGCTCATCAAAGCCGCATATGTGGAAAAATGATCCACTGAAAAAGTCACGCTATAACCATCTGAAGAAATAACCGACGTTTTTCCTGTAGAGATGATCTTCTGTTCGACGCTATCATAGAGCCCCAACTCAACCGGAGTCCCCGGAATACCAGCCTGGTCCAATCGATAAATAAGTTGAACGGGGACATTAAAAACCAAACCATAAGGCTTGCATTCAACAACATTCAAAAGCATCGTCTGGTTTGGAATGGCCCCTTCCATGAACTCTGGATTCACGGGGAGTATCTCAAAACCACGCGCTGTAGACATGGCTCCTTCCGGAATAATCAATCTTGTCTTCCCGTCAGATGAGAGGACTTCGCCTCCCTCGGGCCCTATGATTGTCCCTGGTTCTGTGATCGTGCATGCACCCTTTTTTGTCCAACCGGCTTTTAATCCCCCAGCATCCTGCATATAGAGGTATATGTTCTTTGCGCCCAAAAACGTCTCCTTGAATGAAACCACCCAGCGAATTGTCATCCTCGAGCCGCTACCTGAAACGCTTGTCTGCGAGCAATCCATCCTCACATATGAATTCTCAAGTATTCGCGCTGCTCCGGGAGCATATCCTGTCCCCCATGAAGTATTGGTATCGTTACGTAAATAAAGTTTATTGGTTGCCCGGTTATAATAGGCCTCGAATGATTTTGCCTTGTTTGTCGATACGTTCACATGGATGTAAGCCGTCTTGATATTTGTCCACCCGTCCGCATCGTTATACTCGACAGTAAATGTCATATAATTGTTTGCTGAAATAACCGCGTTAGACGGAGAAACGGAACCCAGCGTAGGCGATGTAGCAAAAACAGAAACCGGGAAAACAGACAATAAGCCCAAAACAACAAGAAAGCTTCTCATAGAGATCCTCCTGCGTTTCAACCACAAACAAAATGATTCAGGATTACGGCGCGCGCAGAGTATGTTGTCTCTGCATAAACCGCAATGGCGGGGCATGCCTTTTTTGAGGAATTGTTCGGCGAGTTTTTCTTTGAGCTCGAATGTAATCATACTTACTGATTTATAGCTGAACATAATTTTTGTTGCAATAACGAGTATACATCTTGTTCCATTTATGTCAACTATTATTTTTCCATAAATGGAACTAATCTTACAACTTGTTGCATGCCAATTTGATACAATTTCCTTATTTTTTGAATTTACTCATATAATATTTCCAATTTTGTTTGACTTTTTGTTCCATTTATGATATCTTTAAACAAAGGAGAAGGCTATGAAATTAGGCGAAAAACTTAAAGCATTAAGGAAACAGAAGGATCTTACGCTGGATAAACTCTCCGAGCTTTCTGGGGTCGCCAAGGCCACATTGAGCCGTATTGAAAATGGCGTCACAACCGGGAATCTCAATACCCATCTTAAAATATGCGACGCTTTGGGTGTCAACCTTGGGGAGCTTTATAAGGGGCTGGAGAATGCCGAGGAAAAAGTGGTCGCCTTTGATGAAAAGACAATAAAAGAGGCGGAGGTTTTCAATTACGACGAAAAGGTATCATCTATCATTCTGGCCAGACAAACCGGGAAAAAGAAAATGCTACCCCAGCTTTTAATCATAGAGCCGCAAAAAGGAACACCAGCAGAAGAAAATTCCCCTGGAACGGATAAATTCATCTTTTGCCTCGAAGGAGAAACAGAATTAAAGATCGGAAACAAAGCCTATCAGCTTAAAAAAAATGGCAGTACTTACTTCGATGCATCCCTCCCTCACTCTGTCAAGAACACCGGCTCAAAACCCGCAAAGCTGATCACCGTCGTTAGTCCGGTCGCTTTATAATCAGACAACCCATTAACTTTCACCATGGGAGGAAACATGACAGCTAAAAAAAGAATCTTAATATGTGATGACGAAGAAGGTATTAGAGAATCTTTAAAGTTGATCCTTGAAAACGATTACGATCTAATCTTTAGCTGCAGCGGTAAGGAATGTCTTGAAAAACTTGAGCGCCATAGAGACATCAAACTCGTCCTGCTCGATATTAAAATGCCCAAACAAAACGGCCTTGAGGTCACCCGTGAAATTAAACGCGTACGGCCTGAAATCAAAATCATCATCGTCACCGGCTATGCCAGCCCTGAAATCGCTCAAGAAGCCATGTCTGCAGGCGCCGATGACTACATCCCAAAACCCTTTGCTTCAAAAGAAATCCTCAAAAAAATAAGCGAGTCCTTCTAATTTCATGCCCTCAATAAATTGGTTCTTCATTTCAAGCCTTTCTCTCAGCATAACATCCTTAGTTCTTTCAATTTTACTTCTGGTTTTTGGAAAAGAAAAAGTACATAAAATGTGGGTTTTTTTCAATGTTTCTCTTCTTGCCTGGGGAACATCCGCTACCATAGCCAGCACTCTCCCCCTTTCTCATATCAATCTTGCCGATCTATGCTGGCGCATAGGTTGTCTTGCCGTAACTTTTACAGCTCCTGCGATTAGCCACATGGCTTTTTATCTTTTGAAAAATGATTTCAAAAAATTTACATTGTTTGTTTACCTGCAAGCATTCGTTTTCGGCATCTTGATTCTTTTCACAAATTTAGTATTCAAAACTGCGGATAAACTTTCCCAAGGCATGATCCTTGTGGACGGAGGACCATTATATTTTTATTGGTTCTCAGCTTGGTTCTTCTCCTGCTTTTATATTCATCTGACCTTAATTAAAAGTTACCTAATTGATAAAAGCTCAGGAATCCAATATTTTCAAATTCCGATTTTAATTTCATTTTTAATTGGATCATTCAATTTTTTAATACCCCTAAGATTCCCAATATTCCAAATAGGCAACTTTGGATGCACAATGTATTGTTTACTTGCTACTTACTTTATTTTTAAAAATCGTCTTATTGGAATACATATCATTTACAAAAAAGGGCTTTTCTATTCAATTCTTATTTCTATATTAATGATTACATATTTAACTTTGGTGATTTTGACAGAATGGTTATTCAAGGGCTTGTTTGGCTATAGTTCACTAATTATTAGTCTAATTTTTTCAAGCATTATTGCTATACTTTTTAGTCCAATCCGAGAGCGAATACAAAAGTTTGTTGATAGGCTATTCCTTGGAAAAACCCCTCAAGAAATAGCCGAAGAAAACCATCTCCTAAAACAAGAGCTTGAACGCTCTGAACGCTTAAAGACTGCTAGTGCTTTAGCTTTGGGACTTGCTCACGAAATTAGGAATCCAATAACAACAATTAAAACCTTCGCAGAATACTTGCCAGAAAGACTCGATGATAAAGAATTCCTTAAAAAATTTTCTAAACTCATCCCTGCCGAAACAGAACGCATCAATAATATAATTCGACAACTTCTTCAGTTTTCCAAGCCTTCTGCTCCAAAATTTCAAAAAATATATGCCCAACAAATCATCCATGAAGTCTTAATTTTCTTAAGCAGCGAGTTTCTAAAACGAAGGATAAAGTTAATTGAAATATATCAAAACGAAGATGTGGTCATTTATGCGGATGGCGAACAATTGAAACAAGTTTTTCTTAATATTATTTTCAATGCCATGGAGGCCATGCCTGATGGAGGAACAATATCTATTGAAACAAAAAAAACAGTTAATTGTTTTATTGAAATATCCATAAAAGATGAAGGCATCGGAATTACAGAAGAAGATTTGTCCCACATCTTTGACCCCTTCTATAGCAAAAAGGAATCTGGCACAGGACTCGGCCTTGCAATTTCTTTTCAGATCATCAAAAATCACAACGGGAAAATTTTAGTTCAAAGTAAAATCAAAAAAGGAACGATCGTTAAGCTCCAATTCCCTATCTATCTATACAGATGAATTACTTGACTATCACAAGCGTAATTCTTATATTTTCGACCTTAACAGTAATCCTCATAGCTTTTAGATTCGGCGCTCTAAATTCTATTCATAAAGCTTGGCTTACAATGAATGTTTCAATTCTTGGCTGGGCCGTAGGAGCAACTATCCTTAGCATAACAACCCTCGAATCGGGAATAGCATTACAAATTGCAAAAATTACTATTGTTTTTGTCACCACCATTGCTCTTACCCTATTGCACTTTATTCATATTCTAACTGGTAAACCAAATTATAGATCTTGCCTTCCCTTTTATTTTTTTGGTTATATTTTTATCATTCTCATATTCATACCTAATGGAGTATTCACAAATTTTATTCAAAAATATAATTACCTTTTACTCCCAAACAGGGGCCCATTCTATCTACCCTGGTTTGCTTTTTGGCTAATCACCATAACCTTAGCACATTTCTATTTAATTATTTTTTATATAAAAAATATCAATAAAAAACAGAAAACCGAAGCACTTCTGCTTTTCATTGCTCTCGCCATAGGCTGTATTTGCGGAACAATCAATTTTTTATACTTTTTTAACCTTGGGTTCTACCCTTTAGCCAATTTAGGCATTTCACTTTACTGTATGATTTTTACTTATGCCGTTTTTAAACATCAAGTTATGGGGCTTGAGATTGTTCTTCGAAAAGGCCTCCTCTATTCAGGTTTGATAACAATTTTTACCTGTATATATTTGATTGTGATCTTTATCAGCGAATGGTTATTTAGAGGCATCCTTGGCTACAAATCTATTTTTCTTAGCCTACTATCCGCCGTGACCATCGCGCTCTTGTTTAATCCTTTGCGCGACAAAATTCAAAATTATATTGACTGCCTTTTTCTTGGCAAAACGACTGAAGAATTAGCCAGAGAAAATGAATTGCTTAAGCAAGAGATTGAGCGATCTGAACGTCTCAAAACTGTGAGCTCACTTGCACTTGGAGTTGCTCATGAGATAAAAAATCCCCTGACAGCATTAAAAACATTCACTGAATTTTTGCCCGAAAAGTACAAAGACGAAAATTTTTTAAAAAAATTTTCAAAGATTATCCCCAAAGAAGTAGAACGTATTAACAACATAGTAAGACAACTTTTAGATTTTTCTAAACCCTCTCTTCCAATTTTAAAACCAACGAATATATGCAACATAATGGATGAAATTCTTGAATTAATGAACAACGATTTTCTAAAAAGAAGGATACTAGTTAATGAACAATGTGAAAACCATGACATAATTGCAAATATTGATGCCGCGCAGATTAAACAAGTCTTTTATAATATTATTATTAATGCGATGGACTCTATGTCTAACGGAGGGAAAATCTATATTATGGCGAAATCTATTGTTAATGAAAAGGTTGAGATAATCGTAAAAGATGAAGGTTGTGGAATATCAATAGAAAACCTAAAAAATATTTTCAATCCATTCTTCAGCACGAAAGATAAAGGTACTGGTCTAGGCCTTTCCATTTGCCATCAAATTATTAAAAATCATGATGGCACAATTGAGATTAAAAGCGAATTGAATCAGGGCACGTCTGTAATAATTAGGCTGCCGCGAGCGCAGGCTTAACAGGAAGGCTAACAGTAAAACACGTCCCGGACCGATAAACAGAATCTATTTTAAGCTGGCCACTGTGAGAAGCGATAATTTTTTCAATAACATATAAACCAAGGCCCGTCCCCTTTCGTGAAGTTGCCTTTGTGGTAAAGAAAGGCGTGTAAAGTTTTTTCACATCTTCAGTCTTAATACCTATGCCATTATCTTGAACATTCACATGTATGCAAGTTTGATCTGTCATAGCTGAAATCTCGATTCTTCCTCGGTATCCTTCTTCATTTAAATATGCCTGTCGTTCTTTTATAGCATCATAAGCATTATCTATTAGATTAAAAAAAACTTCCTGCAATTGAACAATATTAGCATTAAGACACGGAAGATTTGATGGAATGTCTCTAATGAGGTCAATTTCCCTAAGCTTAATCTTATAGCTCACCATTTCTACCGCGCCATCCAGGACATCTTTAAAACTGACCCTTTCAAATCCACCTTGCCCAGGGCGGGAATATTTAAGCAGTCCCTTCACTACCTCTCCCCCCTGAAGAACATTAGCTTGAATACGCTCCAGAGAATTTTTGAGATCGTTGAATATCTGCTTTGTTTTTTCGCTACACTGAGAACAATCATAATTTTTTATAACGTCCAGGGAGTCGCCGGCAATCAAAGAAAGAGCATGGAACCTATTATTAATCTGATGCGAAAGGCCATCAGCCATGGTGCCAATCGTTGCCATTTTCTCTGCCTGGAAGAGCGACTCTTGTGTCTTTCTGATTTCCTCATAGAATTGTGCATTTTCAATAGCCAGAGCAGCTTGGTTGGCCAGAACAGAAAATACCGCCAAATCATCCTGTGAATACATCTTTCCCGAACGCTTCTCGCCCAAAACAAGTATTCCAATAAGGCGATCCTCTACAAAACTCGGAACAATCAAAGCAGCATTCAACTGAGTCAGCTGTTCAACCAAACTTAACAAGATGGTATTCTGTGATCCTTCTTTCAACCTTATAATGAACTCTTCAGTCACTAGTGGCTCTTTATCCTTGTTCAGCTGCCAAATCAAAGGAGAACCCATGTCAATGGCTTTTGTAGCAATACTGACCCCCCTTGCCGCTCTCATGGTTTTCAAGACGTAAAAAGAGCCCTCTTCGTTCAATAAGTAAATTATTGAATGTTTGATTCTGACAATTTTTGTTATGACATAAACGATAAGCTTTAACAATAAATCGAGATTTCTGATTCTAATCATACCTGAAGAAGCACCCCTCAAAATGTTCTGGTAATTTTTTTGTTCTCTAAGCAATCTGTTTTCAGCTTTACTGTCGAAATATATGTAGAGAAAGGGGCCCAGAGTTGCCAAAGTAGTAGAAAAAAGAAAAGGCACAATCCACCAAGATGAGCCAAAGAGAACGACTAATTCATTCTGCCAAAAATAAATAATTAACAAAGGTGTTCCCAAAATTAAAGAATATGTTGCCACAAAAATACCTGAGCGCGTTGCTATAAGTCTGACATCCATAAGTCGATATCGGATGATGCCGTAAAGAATAGGAACATTACAAAATGCAAAAAGATAATTAATATATGGTGAAGTTGAAAGGTTGTAAGCAGGAAGAAAATTGCATGATCCTAATACAAAACCTATGCCAGATCCGATTAATACATATTTAAGTTGTTGCCTTTTAATCCCCGTGACACGATAAAGATTATTAAACATAAGAACGAAAGCATAGATTACAGTTAAACCAAAAAAGGCCATGAAGAAACTATATAGAACACCGGGTGAAGTGTAATAACCAAAATATGGCCTCAGCACCACGTCTTTTATAAATAAATCAGAAAACGGTGGCGAGAGAAATAAAACAAAACAAAAACCTATACCATAAACAAACGGTAGGATTTTTGTTTTTTGCTCTAACAAAAGCACGGTGGCATGGAAAAAACAAATTGGAATGAAAATTATTCCTAGAAACATTAATCTATTCCAAAATAAAGCCCAATGAGGAGTTATAATGGTCGATTCTATAAATTGTGAAAAACACCAGAGCGAAATGCTAAATTCGAATAAAGCCCACATGATATTTAACAAACTACGCCGATTTTTCAAATATACCAACAATCCCAAAATAAACGTACTAACGCTTGCGATTAAGCAAGAAAATGCATAATGGTTCATTTTGTATCTCCTTAAAGGTAACCGGCGAGATTACGGAAAGCAGCAGCATCAAAACCTATTTTTGAACCGACCTCATCCATCTCAATCATATTGTTCTCATCAACCTTTCCCAAGGCATAATGATTTCTTACACCCAGCCAAGAAAGGATAAGCGCTTCTGCAAGACAACCATGAACCTCTTCTTTCCCTAGCCCAAAATTAAAATGTAAATCCACCCCGGGGACCTTTACAATAGCCGAAGAAACGACTAACACATCTGGCCTTGCAACAATAGTTTCTTCAGATACATTAGGCGGATAGGCACCATCGATGACTAAAGCATTTTTTTTCAAAAATTCTTTTCTTATGATTCCCTTCACTGCATTTGTAACAACTATGATGGCATCAGCTTCTTTTATAGACTCAATCTTCTCAGACAACACTAGCTTAGTCTTAATATTGCTCTGGTTACCAAAAATGTTTCTTATCTCTTTGAGTTGAATATCAATCAATAAAAGCTTGTTCACATTATTAATTAAAGCTTTAGCACATCCTGATCCAACGGAACCTCCAGCTCCCACTACTGCAACAGTAACATCAGATAATTTAATTCCTTTAAGAGATAAAGCTCTTTTAAGGTTCTTAATGGCAATAACGGCAGAGTAGGTATTTCCAGTTGTAATGCCAAGCTTGGTCTTCCCCAAAAGATCGAGACCATCACGTACAGCTATTGAAGTAAAAGCTCCCAAGCTAACAATTTTACAGCCAGCTTTTTCGGCAAGCTGAATCCCTTGCAATATTCTATGAGCAGCAAAACTTCTATTTTCCATGATTTGGGCCGCAGTAAGAAAACATAAGATTGAAATTCCGCGAAGCTTTTTATTATTTTTATCTCTAAAACCAGTAATCTGAGAAACAATTAATGGAGGCATATGCCTAAATATAAAACTTTTAAACGGAACAAAAAAAATATTATCTGGAATAACTTCAAAATTTGGTAAATTTGCCATGAAAGCAAAATCGCCACTAAAAATGAACTTTTGACTCACGCCCTTAGGGCTGGTTGAAAACAAAAAATTTAAAATAAGCTGCTTGATAAAATTAAAAGTATTCATTCTTGAAAAGAATTGAACAATTATTACCGCCAAAAGCACATGAATTATTTAACGCGATTTTGAGTTTATGCCTTATTGCTACATTGGGAACACAAAAAATAGCGCAATCTTCATCCGATGTCTCAAAGTTAATTGTTGGAGGAAGGACCTGATCTCTTATAGAAAGACAACAAGCAATTGATTCAACAGCAGAAGCTGCACCCATCGTATGGCCAAGTATGGATTTTATAGAACTACATGGAATGGATTTTAATCGCTCCCCAAAAACTCTCTTCAAGGCGGCACACTCAACTTTATCATTTTGGGGTGTCCCTGTGCCGTGGGCACTGATATAATCAATTTGATCTTCAGAAACTCCCGCATTCTTTAATGCCTTCTCCATACAACGGACGATCCCTTCTTCCAAAGGCTGGGTCATATGATGGGCGTCGCAACTTAAGCCATATCCGAGTATCTCAGCATAGATTTTTGCGCCACGGTCCTGGGCATGCTCAAGCGACTCTAAAAGCAAAATACCCGCTCCTTCACCCAACATCATGCCTTTCCTGTTTTTATCAAAAGGCTGACATTTCTCGGGAGCCATGGCCAATAAACGATTAAATCCGGTGAAAGCGACTCTGGAAAAAGCATCGACGCCGCCGCAGAAGAATACATCCCCCTCTCCTTGACGGATCAAATCAAAGCCATATCCGGTTGCATAATTAGCCGAAGAGCATGCGGTCGGCATGACCGCATTAAAACCATCGGAAGAAAAATGTGTCGCGACATTCACGGAAAGATTGTTGGAGGTATACCGCACGATCAAATCTTCAACTAGGCCGGATTGACCACTTTCGACCCATATCCTATCAAGTTTTTCCAAAATCTGGGTCTCTCCCATGGTTGTCCCAAGCAAAACGCCGGCCTTCTCAATCCGGCGTTCTTTTAGACCCGCATCTTCCAAGGCCAACTTCGTTGCCACAATGGCCATCTGGGAGGCACGGCCAAGGTGTTTGATTTTTCTCTTATCGATAAAATGTTCCGGACAGAAATTTTTGACTTCTCCACCCTTATGAATAGGATAATCCGAAGTGTCAAAAGCCTCTATATCAGAGATCCCCGATTGTCCGGCGACAAGATTCTTCCAGAACTCTTCGACACCGATGCCAATGGAAGACACAACACCCAGCCCCGTAACAACAACGCGGCGTTTAATATCCTTGGCTTCAGAGGAAGGCTTCATGCAAATTTGGCATCCTGAGAACCAAAGGCGATCTCCGCCTCGGCGACTTTGCGATCTTCTACCGTAATGACTGCGTTAAAAATCCCCATCTTCGACATCATCTTTATGGGTTCAACCGTAATCATCATCTGATCTCCGGGGATGACGGGCTTTGAAAAGCGGCTCTTGACGGAAACAAGAAAAAGCACCTTGTCATTAGGGAATTTCTGCTTGTAAAGAATGATGCCTGCTTGCGCCATGGCCTCGATGATAAGAACACCCGGCATAATAGGCTGTCCGGGAAAATGACCCTTGAAGAATTGTTCGCTGGCTGTCACATTCTTGATGGCAACGACCTTCTCAGGCGAAGCTTCCAGGACCCGGTCAATCATTAAAAATGGAAATCGTTGAGGGATAAATTTTTTGATATCTTCAGACCCAAAAGAGTTTTTCATTTTTCCATGCTTTCTTTAGGCATCTTGCGCCTATTTGCTCTTTTTTTTCGCCGTCAGTACCATCTGAATGATCTTGTTAACGGTCGTCATTTCTTTCAATCTTTCTTCGGGAATCGCAATGCGATACTTCTTTTCCAAGGCTGCCAGAATCTCAAGCGCCATCATGGAATCAGCACCTACCTCCTGGATCAGATGGGCGTCCAGAGGAATATCGCCCTTGTCTTTCTCGATAACCGTCGAGACAATCTCCAAGACTTCGTCTTGAACGCTACGCGCCATTTGTCAGTCCCTCCTATTCACCTAGTTGTCAATTGCTCGTATGCAGGCCGCCATCGACCTTGATGACTTGGCCTGTGATGTAATTGGACTGCTCGCTTAAGAGAAATAAAACGGCCTTGGCTATATCCTGCGGCTGGCCGAACCGGCCCAAAGGGACGGCCCGGCGGAATTTATCCTTGAGATCCTCCTTGAGAATGCTTAACATATCCGTCTCAATAAAACCGGGTGCCACGCAATTGACACGGATGTTATAGGGCGCGACTTCCTGCGCCAGGGCGCGGGTCAAGCCGATAATGCCCGCCTTGGATGCCGAATAGTTCACCTGCCGCGCAATGCCGGAAATCCCGCTGATAGATGAGATATTGACGATATTGCCCTTCTTTTGCTTGAGAAACGTCACAATGCACGAACGCG
>JBAZKF010000004.1 GCA_041650895.1 Patescibacteria group bacterium
GTCGCGGATTACCTGCACCTGCACATCTTTACGGTGCATAAGCTTGCGCGGCAAGGCGTCCTGCCGGCGTTCAAGATCGGCCATGGATGGAGATTCAGAAAAGAAGCCCTCGACGAGTGGATACGCACGAGAGAGGGAAGCGGAAAAAATAGACGATCAACTAAGGCCCCTTTGAAAAAAGGGGTTTTTTGTTGACTACTTTTGTTTTGGGAGAGATGAAGGCATTATGAAAAATGAGATCGTCATTACAGGCATTGGTGTCGTTGCTTCGAACGGCATAGGAAAGGAAGCTTTCTGGAACGCCCTTCAGAAGGGGGCCAGCGGCATCAAGCCCGTGAGCCTTTTTGATACAGGTTCTATGAAGTCCAAGCAGGCTGGAGAGATCAAAGATTTCGATGCGAAGCTTTATCTGGGGGACAAGGGGCTTCGCCTCCTTGACCGTTCGACAAAACTTGTGAATGTAGCGGCCAAGCTTGCCTTGGACGACGGGCATTTTACGGTCACAGAGGACAACGCGGATGAGACAGGCGTCGTCTTGGGAACGACCTTGGGGAGCGTCTGGAGCATCAGTGAATTCGATAAGACCGCCCTTGTCGAGGGGCCGCGATATGTCAACCCGGCGCTTTTTCCCAATACCGTCATCAATTCCCCGGCAAGCCAGATATCGATCCGTTTCGGCATCAAGGGTTTTAATACGACGATTTCCACGGGATTTACATCCAGTATGGATGCCTTAAAGTACGCCTGTGATTTCATCCGGCTGGGCCGCGCCAGGGCGGTTTTGGTGGGAGGGGTCGAAGAGCTTTGCCTGCAGACGTATCTCGGTTTTTATAAGCTCCAGTTCCTTTCGGGGTCCAAAGATGACGATCGGGAACTGAATTGTCCTTTTGACCGCAGGCGTAACGGGATTGTGTTCGGAGAGGGCGCAGTGATGTTACTTATTGAGGACCTGGAGAGCGCCAGGGCCCGAGGCGCACACATTTATGCCAAGGTTTCTTCCCTGGGCTATGAATTCGTTCCTTACCGCATCAATAAATATCACCGGCTGGGCACAGGCATCCGCAAGGCCTTGAAAGAGGCATTGGTAGACGCCGATCTGGATGTCAAAGATATCGACTGCATCAGCGCTAATGCGAATTCCACGCGCGAAGCAGACCGGATCGAAGCGGAGGCTATTCAGGAGGTCTTCGGTTCGGCGGCCCAAAAGACGCCGGTGAGCGCGATCAAGTCCATGGTGGGCGAGACGTTCAGCGCTTCCGGCGCCATGCAATTGGCGGCGGCATCGGGAAGCATCGAGCAGGGATTTATTCCTCCGACGGTGAATTTCAAGGAGAGAGACCCGGACTGCGGTCTCAATTGCAAGGCCGGCGTATCGCAAAAAGCGGACATTAACCATGTCCTCGTCAGTTGTTTCGGGCCCAGCGGAGTCAACACGGCAGTTGTCCTGTCAAAATATGAAGAATGATTCGTTGCTCAAAGACCGGATTGGCATCGTTTCTGGCGGCAGCAGGGGTATCGGCCGGGCAATCGTCAGGGAGCTTGTCGCCGCAGGCGCCAAAGTCGCCTTCACATACGTCAAAAGCGATTCTGAAGCAAAAAAACTGCTCCAGGAAGTCGCGGACGCTGGTTCCGAGGCCCTGAGTTTCAAGGGCGACGTGCGCGATTATGATACTTGCCGGGATTTTGTGGAGCAGGTCAAGGCATATTTCGGAGGTCTGGATTTTCTTGTCAGCAATGCCGGCATCACGCGCGATAAGGCCTTTATGACGATGGAAAAAGAGGACTGGAAGGAAGTCGTCGATGTCAATCTCACCGGCTGTTTCAATATGGCGCGTTCGTGCATTGTGACGTTTCTCAAGCAAAAGAAGGGCAATATCGTCAATATCTCATCTATCAGCGGGATTTCCGGCATTGCGCGGCAGGTGAACTATTCGGCATCCAAGGCGGGCATTATCGGTTTGACCCGCGCCCTGGCCCAGGAGGTCGCGCCCTACAATATCCGCGTCAATTGCGTGGCACCCGGCTTTATTGAGACGGACATGCTGGGTGTCCTCAAGGAGGAGCTCAAGGATAAATTCCGCCGCGCCGTCCCTTTGGGCCGGTTCGGCCATCCGCAAGACATAGCCAAGGCCGTTTTATTTCTCTTAAGCGAGCAGTCCAATTACATCACGGGCCAAGTCATCAAGGTCGATGGCGGTCTGCATACGAGCAATTGACAACTAGGTGAATAGGAGGGACTGACGGATGGCGCGCAGCGTTCAGGAAGAAGTCTTGGAGATCGTCGCGACAGTGATTGAGAAAAACAAGGGCGAAATTCCACTCGATGCGCATTTGATCCAGGATGTGGGCGCTGATTCTATGATGGCGCTTGAGATCCTGGCGGCTCTTGAAAAGAAATACCGCATCGCGGTTCCTGAAGAGAAGCTCAAGGAGATGACTACTGTCAATAAGATCGTCCAGATGGTTATGGCGGCGAAAAAAAAGAATAAATAGGCGGGCCAGTGCCTAAAGAACGCAAGGAGACAATGAAAAATTCTTTTGGGTCTGAAGATATCAAAAAACTTATCCCTCAACGATTCCCATTTTTAATGATTGACCGGGTCATGGAGGCTTCGCCTGAGAAGGTTGTTGCCATCAAGAACGTGACAGCCAGCGAACAGTTCTTCAAGGGCCATTTTCCCGGGCAGCCTATTATGCCGGGCGTTCTTATCATCGAGGCTATGGCCCAGACAGGTATTATTCTTTACAAGCAGATATTCCCCAATGACAAGGTGCTTTTTCTTGTTTCTGTCAAAAGCCGCTTTTCAAAGCCCGTCATCCCTGGCGACCAAATGGTGATCACGGTTGAACCCATAAAGATGATGTCAAAAATGGGGATTTTTAAAGCAGTCGTTATGATAGAGGAGCATAAGGTCGCCGAAGCGGAAATCGCCTTTGGTTCCCAGGATGCCAAATCCGCATGAAGCCTCCCCCTAAAGCCAGAAATATTAAACGCCGCGTTGTTGTTACGGGGTTGGGTGTTGTGTCTTCTATTGGCATCGGTGTTGCGGAATTTTGGAAGAACCTTATTGCCGGCAAGCCGGGTATCTCTGACATTGAGGCTTTTGATACCTCCGATTATCCTATCCACAAAGGCGGAGAAGTTAAAAATTTCCGTCCCGAACATTTTATTGATAAGCGAAAAATCAAACATTTGGGACGCGCCTCCCAGATGGTCATTGCAGCAACGAAGTTGGCCTTGGAAGATGCGGGTCTAAAAGAACGCCGGATTGAGAAGACCGGCGTTTTGCTTGGGACAACAATGGGAGAGGCTCAAATTTTGGAAAAGCTCGATAAGGTATGGGTTAAGAAAGGCCAATCTGAACTAGTCGAGAAATTAATCTCTCGTTACACATCCAATAATCTTTCCGTAAATGTCGCTACGCATTTTTCTTTTGATGGTTTTAATGCGGTTATGCCGACAGCATGTTCTTCGGCTAATTATGCAATAGGATATGGTTTTGACCTGATTCGTCAGGGAGGCGGGGAAATATTCCTCTGTGGTGGCGTCGATGCATTTTCAAGAGTTGCCTTCACGGGATTTAATCGTCTATTGGCCATGGCTCCCGAAAAATGTCAGCCTTTCGATAAAAACAGGAAAGGCATGATGTTGGGGGAGGGGGCGGGCGTTTTGCTTTTGGAATCGTTTGAGCATGCCCAGGACCGGGGCGCGAAAATCTATGCTGAAATACTCGGATATGGCTTAAGTTGCGACGCCCATCATATGACTCAGCCATCCGAGGAAGGAATTGCTAGTTGTATGAAGAAGGCATTAAAAAATTCCGAAGTTTCTAAAGAACAAATTGACTATATAAGCGCCCACGGCACAGGGACACCTCAAAATGATAAAGTTGAGTGTGCCGCCCTGAAGAGAGTTTTTGGGGAGAGATTAAAATCCATTCCATGTAGTTCTATAAAATCCATACTTGGCCATACGATGGGCGCAGCTTCTGCTGTTGAATCAATTGTTTGTTGTCTTTCTATAAGAGATCAGGTTCTCCCTCCAACAATTAACTTTGAGACATCGGATGAAGATTGCGCTATTTTTTGTGTTCCTAACGTAGCAATAAGGCATAAACTCGAAATCGCGTTAAATAATTCATGTGCTTTTGGCGGTAATAATTGTTCAATTCTTTTTAAGAATGAATACCTTTAAATTTATCAAGCAACTTATTTTAAATTTTTTGTTTTCAATCATCCCTAAGGGTGTGAGTCAAAAGTTCATTTTTAGTGGCGATTTTGCTTTTATGGCAAATTTACCAAATTTTGAAGTTATTCCAGATAATATTTTTTTTGTTCCGTTTAAAAGTTTTATATTTAGGCATATGCCTCCATTAATTGTTTCTCAGATTACTGGTTTTAGAGATAAAAATAATAAAAAGCTTCGCGGAATTTCAATCTTATGTTTTCTTACTGCGGCCCAAATCATGGAAAATAGAAGTTTTGCTGCTCATAGAATATTGCAAGGGATTCAGCTTGCCGAAAAAGCTGGCTGTAAAATTGTTAGCTTGGGAGCTTTTACTTCAATAGCTGTACGTGATGGTCTCGATCTTTTGGGGAAGACCAAGCTTGGCATTACAACTGGAAATACCTACTCTGCCGTTATTGCCATTAAGAACCTTAAAAGAGCTTTATCTCTTAAAGGAATTAAATTATCTGATGTTACTGTTGCAGTAGTGGGAGCTGGAGGTTCCGTTGGATCAGGATGTGCTAAAGCTTTAATTAATAATGTGAACAAGCTTTTATTGATTGATATTCAACTCAAAGAGATAAGAAACATTTTTGGTAACCAGAGCAATATTAAGACTAAGCTAGTGTTGTCTGAGAAGATTGAGTCTATAAAAGAAGCTGATGCCATCATAGTTGTTACAAATGCAGTGAAGGGAATCATAAGAAAAGAATTTTTGAAAAAAAATGCTTTAGTTATCGATGGTGCCTATCCGCCTAATGTATCAAAAGAAACTATTCTTGCAAGGCCAGATGTGTTAGTCGTTTCTTCGGCTATTGCAAAGGTCCCTGGGGTGGATTTACATTTTAATTTTGGGCTAGGGAAAGAAGAGGTCCATGGTTGTCTTGCAGAAGCACTTATCCTTTCTTGGCTGGGAGTGAGAAATCATTATGCCTTGGGAAAGGTTGATGAGAACAATATGATTGAGATGGATGAGGTCGGTTCAAAAATAGGTCTTGATGCTGCTGCTTTCCGTAATCTCGCCGGTTACCTTTTAGGAGATGCAAAATGAACCATTATGCATTTTCTTGCTTAATCGCAAGTGTTAGTACATTTATTTTGGGATTGTTGGTATATTTGAAAAATCGACGTAGTTTGTTAAATATCATGTGGGCTTTATTCGAATTTAGTATTTCGCTTTGGTGTTTTTCACAATTTATAGAATCGACCATTATAATTCCTCATTGGGCTTTATTTTGGAATAGATTAATGTTTCTAGGAATAATTTTCATTCCAATTTGTTTTTTCCATGCCACCGTGCTTTTGTTAGAGCAAAAAACCAAAATTCTACCGTTTGTTTATGGCATAGGTTTTTGTTTTGTTCTATTTCTCTCGCCACCGTTTTCTGATTTATTTATAAAAGACGTGGTGCTGAGGCCATATTTTGGTTATTACACTTCACCCGGTATTTTATATAGTTTCTTCATGGTCTTTTTTGGTTTAACTGTAATCTATGCTTTCATTCTTATGTTTAATAAGCTTTATCGTGTCACAGGGATTAAAAGGCAACAACTTAAATATGTATTAATCGGATCTGGTATAGGTTTTGTATTAGGATCATGCAATTTTCTTCCTGCTTACAACCTGTCAACTTCACCATATATAAATTATCTTTTTGCATTTTGTAATGTTCCTATTCTTTACGGCATCATCCGATATCGACTTATGGATGTTAGACTTATAGCAACGCGCTCAGGTATTTTTGTGGCAACATATTCTTTAATTTTGGGAACACCTTTGTTAATTATTTATTTTTGGCAGAATGAATTAGTCGTTCTCTTTGGCTCATCTTGGTGGATTGTGCCTTTTCTTTTTTCTACTACTTTGGCAACTCTAGGCCCCTTTCTCTACATATATTTCGATAGTAAAGCTGAAAACAGATTGCTTAGAGAACAAAAAAATTACCAGAACATTTTGAGGGGTGCTTCTTCAGGTATGATTAGAATCAGAAATCTCGATTTATTATTAAAGCTTATCGTTTATGTCATAACAAAAATTGTCAGAATCAAACATTCAATAATCTACTTATTGAACGAGGAGGGCTCATTTTACGTCTTGAAAGCCATGAGAGCGGCAAGGGGGGTCAGTATTGCTACAAAAGCCATCGACGTGGGTTCTCCTTTGATTTGGCAGCTGAACAAGGATAAAGAGCCGCTAGTGACTGAAGAGTTTATTATAAGGTTGAAAGAGGGATCGCAGAATACCATCTTGTTAAGTTTGGTTGAACAGTTGACTCAGTTGAATGCTGCTTTGATTGTTCCGAGTTTTGTGGAGGATCGCCTTATTGGAATACTTGTTTTGGGTGAGAAGCGTTCGGGAAAGATGTATTCACAGGATGATTTGGCGGTATTTTCTGTTTTGGCCAACCAAGCTGCTCTGGCTATTGAAAATGCGCAGTTCTATGAGGAAATTAGGAAGACGCAGGAGTCACTTTTTCAAGCCGAGAAGATGGCGACAATCGGCACCATGGCAGACGGCCTGTCGCATCAGATTAATAATAGGTTCCATGCTCTTTCTCTGATTGCTGGCGACTCCTTGGACGTTATAAAAACTTATGATTGCTCTCAGTGCAGCGAAGAGATAAAGCAGATATTCAACGATCTTAAGAATTCACTAGAACGTATTCAGGCGAATGTTCTGCAGGGGGGCGAGGTAGTGAAAGGATTGCTTAAATACTCCCGTCCTGGCCAAGGAGGATTTGAAAGAGTTTCTTTTAAGGATGTTTTGGAGGGTGCGGTAGAGATGGTGAGCTATAAGATTAAGCTTAGGGAAATTGACCTCGTTAGAGACATTCCATCAAATCTTCCGTGTCTCAATGCTAATATTGTTCAATTGCAGGAAGTTTTCTTTAATCTAATAGATAATGCCTATGATGCCATAAAAGAACGGCAGATATATTTAAATGAAGAAGGATACCGAGGAAGAATCGAGATTTCAGCTATGTCAGATCAAACCTGCATACATGTGAATGTTCAAGATAATGGCATAGGCATTAAGACTGAAGATGTGAAAAAACTTTACACGCCTTTCTTTACTACAAAGGCAACTTCACGAAAGGGGACGGGTCTTGGTTTATATGTTATTGAAAAAATTATCGCTTCTCACAGTGGTCAGCTTAAAATAGATTCTGTTTATCGGTCTGGGACGTGTTTTACTGTTAGTCTTCCTATCAAGCCTACGCTCGCGGCAGCCTAACTATTACAGAAGTACCCAAACCTAATTCACTTTCAATTCTAATTGTACCATTATGATTTTTGATGATTTGATGACAAATAGCAAGGCCTAACCCCGTTCCTTTATCCTTTGTGCTAAAAAACGGGTTAAAGACATTTTTTAGATTTTCCTTTGATATTCCGCAGCCGTCATCTTTTAAAATTATCTCAATTCTTTTGTCTTCAACAGATTTTGTTGAAATGCAGATTTTTCCACCATTGGGCATCGAATCTATTGCATTGATAATAATGTTAAATAAGACTTGTTTAATCTGTCCGGTATCAATATTTGCAGCTAGATTGTAATCGTCATATTGTTCAACGATCTGTATTTTTTTCTTCAAAAAATTATTGCTCATTAATTCAAGTATTTCTTTGATACTATCACAAATGTTAATGGACCTTAGCAGAGGGGGTTCTGGTTTAGAAAAATCTAAAAGTTGTCGTACGATACGGTTAATCCTGTCGACTTCCTTGGGGACAATTTTAGAAAATTTTTTTAAAAAGTTTTCATCTTTGTATTTTTCCGGTAAAAATTCAGTGAATGTCTTTAGCGCCGTCAAAGGGTTTTTTATCTCATGAGCGACTCCAAGCGCAAGAGAGCTCACAGCCTTGAGCCGCTCGGCACGCTCAATTTCTTGTTTAAGCAATTCATTTTCTTTGGCTAATTCCTTGGTTGTTTTCCCCAGGAAAAGACGGTCGATATAATTTTGAATTTTATCACGTAAAGGATTAAACAAAAGAGCGATAATCACAGCGGATAGTAGACTGAGAAAAAAAGATCTATACCCAAGGATGCCTCTAAATAACCATTCGCTGATGAGGATAACGATTAAATATATACAGGTAAAAATAGTTATCAGACTTGAATAGAGGAGGCCTTTCCGAAGAACTATCTCGAGCCCCATAATCTGGTGTTTAAAAACCGCATAAGTAAAAATCATACAGTAAAGTGATATACCAAAATTGGCTAATGGGTAAAACCAAAAGTTAATAAAATATAAAAAGTTAATCGCTCCGCAAATACACCCAATAGCGAGGGCAATGAATAGTAAGAGTACCTCGGTTTTTTGTTTTTTATCAATATTTCTTATATAAAAAATGATTAAATAGAAATGTGCTAAGATTACGGTGAGAAGCCAAAAAACAAACCAAGCTAGATAGAAGGGGCCCCTTATTGGGAGTAAAAGATAATTATATGAATGGATTAAATTTGTATATACTGCATTTGGTATGAACATCATGATGATGAAAATATAGCCAAAGCAGTAGAAGAAGAGACACGTTTTTAAATTTGGCTTGTTGGTTAAAGTATGAATAAAATGTAATAATGTAAGAGCTATCGAAGTAACAAAAATGTTAGTTATCTTTGCAATCTGCAATGCTGTCCCTAATTCAAGAGTTTTTATGCTTAGAATAGTTGCCCCAATGGCCCATCCAAGGATTGAAACATTCATTGCAAGCCAGGCTCTATGAATAGCATTAAGGGTACCAAATCTGAATACTATAAGGATTACCGATAAGGACGAAAATACAAGAATAAGGCTAGTAGTAGTAAGGAAATTTATTTGCATTGATAGATAGGGAATTGTAATTTAACGATAGTGCCTTTATTTATTTTGCTTTGGACTTCAATTTTTCCATTATGGTTTTTTACAATTTGGTGGGTGATTGCGAGACCAAGGCCAGTGCCGGATTCCTTTTTGCTAAAAAAGGGATCGAAGATATGGGGCAAATCATCTTTCGAAATTCCGCTGCCATTATCTTTTATAGATATTTCCAGAAAGTAATTATCCAATAATTTTATTTCGATGACTATTGTCCCGCCCCGAGGTATAGCTTCCATAGCGTTAAAAATAATATTAAAAAAAACCTGTTTTATCTGTTCGGGATCTGCATGAATGGTATTATTTTCATCTTCGTATATTTCAGATAATTCTATCCTTCGTTTCAAAAACTCGCTGTTTAAAAAGGCTAAGTTTTCTCGGATGATCTGTTGAATATATGTTTGTTGAAATTTTGGAGCTGAAGGCTTGGAAAATCGGAGTAGTTGTTGAATGATATTATTAATGCGTTCTGTTTCAGCTGGAATAAGCCTAGAAAATTTTTTTAAAAAATCTTTATCATCAAGTTTTTCTGGTAGATATTCAGCAAAGGTTTTGATTGTCGTTATTGGATTTTTAATTTCATGAGCGAGTCCCAAAGCCAATGCGCTGGCGGTTTTTAGACGTTCAGAGTGTTCGAGCTTTTGCTTTAGAAGATTGTTTTCGTTGGCTATTTCTTGAGGTGTTTTCCCGAGGAATATTCTATCAACAAATTTTTGTACTCGTTCTCGAATCGGATTAAATAATATTGCAATAATGGTTGAAAAAAATAAACTAACAATTATTGATTTATAACCAAATAAGCCCTTGAATAACCATTCTGTCAAAATTACTAATGATAGATATGTAACTATTAAAAGAGTAATGAGGATTGAATAGAAGAGTCCTCTTTTATATATAATTTGCATTCCAATAAGATGGTGTCTGAAAATGAAATAAGTAACAAGTAGACAATACAGTGTGCATCCAAAGTTACCTATCTGGAAAATAGAAAATCTTAGAGGTATTAAAAAATTCAATGATCCGATAAGAAAAGAGATTAGCAGCGGAATTTGGAAATATTGAATTCCCGAGTTTTTATCGATTAAATAACTATTAATTAAAACTAGATGGGTATATAAGCAAGTGATGAACCAAGCTAAAAACCAATAAAAATATAATGGTCCCATATTTACAAGGATTTTGCCTTGGAATGGGATATCCGCTATTCTAAATACTAAATTTGTAGAGACGATTAGGATGCCGAAAATGAATGCTTGTGCATAGGCAGCTAATGTAAATTTTTTGAGATTTCTTTTCGAAAGATAAAAAGCTATGTGACTAATTGCCGGAGAAGTAAAAGTTACGGCAAAGCAACCTATACGCCAGCAAAAATCAACTAGGTTAATATGAGAAAAAGGAATAATGCTGGATAGGGTGGCAGATGTTCCCCAGATAAAAAGGGCAACATTAAAGAAGAGCCACATTTTATGTACTTTTTCATTTCCAAAAATTAGAAGAACAATTATAAGAAATAAAGATGTTATGCTGAGGGATAGGCTTGAGAAGAAGAACCAGTTTATTGAAGACATGAAATCAGAGGGATTCACTTACTTTGTCGAGGATTTCCTTTGAAGCAAAAGGTTTTGGGATGTAGTCGTCAGCGCCGACAGATATGGCCTCTTGTGCTATTTCGGGACTGGCATAGCCGGTGACGATGATGATTTTGATGTCAGGCCGCACGCGTTTAATCTCACGGGTGACCTCAAGGCCGTTTTGTTTGGGCATTTTAATATCCAGCAGGACGAGTTTGATATCTTTCTGACGCTCGAGTTTTTCAAGGCATTCCTTGCCGCTGCAGCTGAAGACGAGATCATAGTCATTTTCCAGGATGAGTTTTAAAGATTCTCTGATGCCTTCTTCGTCGTCACATATTAAAATTCTTTTTTTAGCTGTCATGTTTCCTCCCATGAAGAAAGTTCATAGCCGATTTGATTATAATGCGACCGGGCTAACAACTGTGATCAGCTTTGCGGTTTTTGAGCCGGCGTTTTTGACAGAGTGAGGGAGGGATGCATCGAAGTAAGTGCTGCCATTTTTTTTAAGCTGATAGGTTTTGTCCCCGATCTTTAATTCTGTTTCCCCCTCAAGGCAAAAGATGAATTTATCCGTTCCTGGAGAGTTTTCTTCTGTTGGCGTGCCTTTCTGCGGCTCTATGATCAAAAGTTGGGGCAACATTTTCTTTTTTCCGGTTTGTTTAGCCAGAATGATGGAAGACACCTTCTCATCGTAATTAAAAACTTCCGCATCCTTAATTGTCTTTTCATCGAAAGAGACCACTTTTTCTTCGGCGTTCTCCAATCCTTTGTAAAGTTCTCCCAGGTTTACGCCTAATGCTTCGCAGATCTTAAGATGTGTATTGAGATTGCCCGTTGTTACGCCGTTCTCAATGCGGCTCAAAGTAGCTTTGGCAACCCCGGAAATCTCAGCGAGTTTATCCAGCGTTAGATCCTTCTGTTTCCTCAATGCTTTAAGTTTTTCGCCTAATTTCATAGCTTTCTCCTTTGTTTAAAGATATCATAACTGGAACAAAAAGTCAAACGAAATTGGAAAAATTATTGTGCTAAGATTGCAAATTTACATATTCATATCATTTTGAATTACAATATGTTACGCATTTTGTTCCATTTATGGAAAAATAATTATTGACATAAATGGAACAAAGTGTATACTCGTTATTGCAACAAAAGTTATATGCTGCCGCAAAAATGAGAGAAATAATCGCCTTTGAACTTAGAGAAGAACTCGCCGAGCAATTCCTCAAAAAGGGTATGCCTCGTCATTGCGGTTTATGTAAAGACAATACGGTCTGTTCGCGCCGTAATCCTGAATCTCATTGTTTATGGTTGAAACGCAGGAGAATATCTATGAAAAGGCTTCTTGTTGTTTTAAGCTTTATTTCGTTTTTTCCAGTTTCGGTTTTCGCGGCATCCCCAACCTTGGGCCCGGTTTCTCCCGCCAGCACGGTTCTTTCGGTCAATGATTATGCGACATTTACGACTGTGTATAACGATGCGGATGGATGGAAAAATATCAAGATGGCCTATATCCATGTGAATGTGACGACTAATAAGACGAATTCGTTTGAGGCTTATTATAACCGAGCAACCAATAAGCTTTATTTACGCAACGATGCCAATACTTCATGGGGGACAGGATGCGCACCTGGAACGGCCAGAATGCTTGAGAATTCATATGTCAGGATGGATTGTTCACAAATAAGCGTTTCCGGTAGCGGCACGAAAATGACGGTTCGCTGGGTGGTTTTATTCAAAGAAACTTTTTTGGGCGCAAAGAACATATACCTATATGTGCAGGATGCTGGGGGTTTAAAAGCCGGCTGGACAAAAAAGGGTGTATGCACGATCACAGAACCAGGGACAATCATAGGGTCTGAGGGGGGTGAAGTCCTTTCATCTGACGGGAAGACAAAATTGATCATTCCGGAAGGTGCCATATCTGCAGCGCGTGGTTTTGAGATACTCCCCGTGAACCCAGAGGTCATGGAAGGCGCTGTGCCAAATCAGACAATCCTTCTGAATGTTGTCGAGTGCAAACCTTATGGTCTGGTTTTTAATATTCCAGTTCAACTCATTTATCAACTGGACCAGGCCGGTATTCCGGGGACGCCGGTTGAATTGGGACTCTACGATAGCGTACAACAGAAGATCAACTCTACGGGAAAGACGTCGGTTATTTCCTCTGATGGTTTTAGTGTAACGTTTCTGGTGGATCATTTTTCCACATATGCGGCTTTGATAAATCTGGTTTCTCAGGGTGCGCCGATCGGCGGCGGAGTCAAGATTCCGTTGCCGGATCTTTTAACAGGGGCATTCAGCCATAGTCTTCCGATAACTGTGGCGCCGGGGCGAAAAGGCATACAGCCTTCGCTTGCGCTTGTCTATCGTTCTTCAAATGCGAATTCTTGGCTGGGCATGGGGTTTGATCTGAAGCAAGGATATATTGTCCGATCCACGCGTCTGGGCGTGCCGACGTACGACGATACCAAAGATACATTCTATTTAGTTACGGATGCCGGGACCACGGAATTGGTGCATTTGGTCGATAACCTGTATCAGGCAAAAATTGAATCTTCGTTTACCAGATTTTATAAGGAGAACAATGACAGATGGAGAGCTTTGGGGAAAGACGGCAATATCTTGAAATTCGGCGAGACGGATGAAAGCAAGGAGGCGGGTTGGGGAGGGACATTTGCTTGGTATTTGACTAAGGTTTTGGATACGAATGGTAACGATGTGAAATATGATTACTTTAAGGATGCCGGGAAGGCATATTTATTGCGTATCACTTATACAGGAAATGAAAATGCCGGCGTTGCGGGCAGGAATACGGTTGATTTTGTTCTAGAGGACAGGGCAGACCATATACTTAACTATATGAGCGGGGCAAAGATAGAGACAGCAAAGCGTCTTAAAGAGATCCTGGCAAAGTGTAACGGCGACCTGGTTTGGCGTTATGCCATCGAATATGGCAAGAGTGATGACACGGATCGTTCGATCGTGTCTTCATTCCAACAGTGTGCCAGCGACGGTATTTGTTTTCCCAGCCAAATCTTTGAGTACCAAAACAATAACTAAGATAGAGGTATTTATGCGCAAAATTGTCTCTGTTGTTTTGATCTGTGCTCATATATTGGTGTTCGGTGGCGTGAAAGAGTCATTGGCGTTCGGTATGGCTGGTTCAACCTTGGTGATACAAAGTGGCGCCGTCGCTCAAGGGGCAGGAAGCCGAGCGGCCTCAAATTTTAGTCTCGTCCAGGATGGTTTGGGTGAGTCGTGTGTCGGCCGGGCCCAGAGTGCAGCTTTAGTTCTGGAAAGCGGTTATATGGCAACAATTAAATCAAATCCACCCATTTTAACGCAAGCCATCCCCAATCAGAATTGGCAGGAGAATGAGGCTAAAACAAATGCATTTGACTTTGATGATCACTTTTTGAGCTTTGATGGCAATGTCTTGAATTATTCCGTCAGCGGTAATCAGAATATTGTCGTTCAGATTGATCCTGCGACACACGAGGTAGGCTTTTCACAAGCCCAGGGATGGTTTGGCACTGAGAAGGTTGTGTTCAAGGCAGAGGATACGGAAGGAAATTCCGTCAACTCGAATGAAGTGACCCTGCAGGTGGGAGGTGTGGATAATGCGCCTGTTCTTGATTATATTCCTGACATTTATGGGGATGAAAACCAGGAAATTGTGATTATGCCGCACGCGACCGACTTGGATGATGATGAGATCGCCTATGCGTTTACGGCACCGTTTGATGCGCAGGGCCGGTGGCAGACAGACTTTGACGACGCGGGGATGTATGTCGTCACTGTTACGGCCACGGATGCCACCGGTCTTGTTGCCAGCCAAAATGTTAAGGTCAATGTCAGTAATGTGAACCGGCCGCCGGTCCTGTCGACCCTGACTGATATCACGGTTCAGGAAGGTCAATTGGTGGCCGTGATTCCACAAGCGACTGATGCGGATGGCGATGCGATCAGTTACTATTTCTCGTCCCCCTTGGATACGACTGGGAAATGGCTGACAGGATACGATGATGCCGGCTCATATTCCTATAGCATCACGGCTTCGGATGGCATTGATACAGTTACTGAAAATGGATGTATTGTTGTTAGCAACGTCAATCGACCTCCGGAAGTTGATTTAACCTTGAGTGCATATACTATCAATAAAGGCGAAGATGTTGTAGTTAGGATTTCGAGCAGTGACCCGGATGGGGATGGGTTGGTCTTCGTTTTGAAGAAAGACAGCCAGGAGATAGCCTCTGGTGATCTAAATGGTGTGTATGAGAAGACAGTTTCCTTTGACAATGCAGGGGATCATGTCGTTTCCGCCATTGTTACGGATATGGGCGGCTTAAGCGTCGAGAGTTCGGCTGGCGTAGATGTCGTAGATCCGAATGCGTCAACCAACCTTATGTTTCCGATCATGGGCGATTTCAACGGCGACGCTCTGTGCGATCTGGGGCTCTATAACGGCGCAACAGGGGTTTGGGAGGTGGTGATTTCAGAAGGCGGCGTTTTTACGAATGCCGCCGACTGGCTTCAGTCGGGGACGACTGGTGTCGATGTATCTCCAGTAGGGGGAGATTTTAATGGTGATGGAAAAGCCGATGCCGGACTGTATAACAAGACGAACGGTGAACTGCGTATAGCCTTATCGACGGGAAGCGGATTGTCTTTGCCTGCGTTATGGCTGGATTTTACGGAAAATCCTTCGTCATGGCTTGTTTTTTCTGGGAATTTCAATGGAGATAAATATTGTGATTTTGGGTTATATAACAAAGAAACAGGAGAGGTGCGAGTCGTTTTAAGCCAGGGCAGCGGTTTTGGTGCCATGACGACGTGGCTGGCCGGTTTTGGAACGAATTATTCGGTGTTGATGGGTGATTTTAACGGAGACTCATTGGCCGACCTCTGCCTTGTTAAGAAAACAAGCGGTGAATATAAAGTCGCGCTTTCCAACGGCAGGGCTTTTGTGGACGGAGGCGTTTGGATTTCGGGATTCGGGGCCGGTAAGGACCCGGTTGTTTCGGATTATAACAACGATGGGATTTCAGATATCGGCTATTGGGATAAGCTTACCCCGGATTGGTATTTTGCGGTTTCAACAGGAGAAGATTTTTCGACGAAAGGGCTCCTGGGGAGTTTTGGCAGCAGCGCCGATGAATTCGTCACAACCGGCGACTTTAACGGCGATGGCATATCAGATCGCGCCAGTTATGACCATGAATTGATCGGTATTTTACGATGGAAAACGCAGATCGTGGATCAAAGGTCTCCGGATTTACTCCATGGCATAGATAATGGTATCGGTGGAAAAACAGAAATCGTCTATTCTTATGCCTCTGCCGCGGACAACCCCTATCTGCCGTTTCCAGTACAGGTAGCGTCTGAGATCAAAATTATTGATACGCTACCTGTCGGATCGCCGCAGGAGGCCTATAGCCAACAGTTCATTTTTTCCGATGGTTATTATGATGCCGGAGAGAGAGAATTTCGCGGATTTGGAAAAGTCAAAGCGATAGATCCTATTGCGGGAAATTATACGGAAACGTATTTCTATCAGGGAAAGTCAGACCAGGATGGCGCTTTAAAGGGTCAAATTGAAAAGATTGTCGCGTTCGATGGGAATGCCCGCCAGATCAGCCAGACGGTCAATACATACGATGTCAGGAAGGCCGGTCCTACTGATAATGTTCTTGGTTTTTCGGCCCTTGTTCGTCAAGATACAACTGTCTGGGAAGAGGGCGGGGTTGCTGTAAGTACGGCCAGTGAATTTGCCTACGATGCTATAGGCAATCTTCTGGAAGCGAAGAGTTTGGGTGATATTTCGAAAGAAGGCGATGAAAAAGCGACGGAAACAACATATGCCCAGGCTTACCAGGATGGTTTGAATCGACCTGTGGAAGTTCTCTTAAAAGATAAAGATGGCGTTACTGTGACAAAGAAAAGCCTTGAATACGATTCACGCGGCAATTTAAGTAAAGAGTCTGTCTTTATTCTCAATCCTTTAACAGGCAGTCAGCAATCAGTGGTCAGCATCTATTCTTACGACATTTTCGGTAATGTATTGACGACGACGGATGCCTTGGGCCGCACAGTGACGACGGAATATGAGACGGTATTCAATTCTTTTCCTCTGAATATCACTAATACGTTAGGTCATATGGTTTCTTACGTTTATGACCCAAAATTGGGTGTGATTACCCAGTCGACAGATCCTAATGGTAATACAAGCTCGACCTCTCATGATTCTCTTGGTCGTCCTATTCAGACAATGAACGCTTATGCCGAAGTTACAATAGAATTCAATTACCCTGATTTCAATACTAAAGTTTCCCGGCAAGGTAATCTTGAAAAAATGGAATACGTGGATGGCCTGGCTAGAAAATACAAGACGGTTTCAAGCGGGGAGGATGGAGAGAACAGCCGTCAGGTTTCAACCGAAGCCTATTTCGACGACAAAGGCCGGATCGAGAAGGAATCAATGGCGCATTATGTTGATGAGCCGGAGACCCAGATTTCATATGTAAAATACGAATACGATATCCGCGGCCGGATCAAGAAGACGATATCAGATTTTCCGGGGACGGCTAAAGATGCTGAAAGTCAGATTTTTTACGTTGCACCGCTTTATGTTGAGACCGTTGATCCGATGGGCCACAAGAAAGGGACCCTGAAAGATGTTTACGGCAATATTATTGAGGTCACGGAATTCACTCAGGGAGGGGTATTTAAGACAGTTTATGAATATGATATTCAAGATAACCTGCTTAAGGTAACAGACGCCCAGGGGAACGCTTCGCAGATTTGGTATGACTCTGCGGGGCGCAAGATAAGGATGGATGACCCTGATATGGGGGTCTGGACATACGAATACGATCTTCTGGGGAATTTGATAAAGCAGGTCGATGCAAAAAATCAGGTTTTGGAATTCAGCTACGATGATTTAAACCGGTTGACCGGCAAACAGGCTGATGGGCAGATGCTCGTAACATATATTTACGATGAAGCAGCCAAGGAGAACTGCATAGGTCGCCTGTCGAAAGTCGTCGACGGTTCCGGGACGACGGAATTCTTCTATGACAAGCTTGGCCGGGAAATAAAGTCTGTCAAAACTGTTGATGCTCACGCGTATGAGTTTCAAAGAGAATATGATGCCTGGGATCGTTTGACAAAATTGATCTACCCCGACGCTGAAGTAGTCGAGTATTCTTACGACATCAATTCCGGTTTCTTGGACAAGGTGTTTAGCTCGTCTAACACAACGAACTATGTGAATTCGATGAACTATGATGCCCAGGGCCGTATGCGCCAGATCCAATACGCTAACGGCACATGCACGGACTACATGTATGGTCAAGATTTGAGGTTGGCTCGTATACACACGATGGCTGGAAGCGCGGATCTGCAGGATTTGAACTATGTCTTTGACAAAAACGGCAATGTGGTGACCTTAACGGATAATCTGCGTAATAATATCCGCACGTTCGGCTATGATGAGCTGGATCGCTTGACTTCCGCGCAGAATATTCCCGATGGATCCGGCACGTCCAATCATAATTTTCAATACGATGCCATTGGCAACATGACGTATAAGTCAGATGTTGGTTTTATGTTATACGGCGCGAATGTCGGGCCGCATGCCGTGACGTCCGCAGGCAGCTACAGCTACCAATACGATGCCAACGGGAATATGACATCAGGGAAAAATAAAACCCTGGAATATGACGTTGAAAATCGTATAATTAGGATAACTCAACCCGATGCTGTGACGTCATTTATGTATGACGGGGACGGTGGACGTGTAAAGGCTTCCCGAACTGCGAATAACGAAATCCGAACCACGACCTATATCGGGTCGCTCTTTGAAATTCAAGCTTCGGCCAGCGGGCAGCAGGCAATGGTAAAGCATATCTTTGCCGGATCAACACGGGTTTGCAGCGTTAAGTCTGTGGATGGCGGAGCATCGACCACGGATTATTATCACGGCGACCATTTGGGGTCCTCGAGTATCATCACTGATCAGGACGGCCAACAGGTGCAGTATCTGGAATACGCGCCCTACGGTACGGTTGCACACAACGAAGGCACAGACGCCACTGCCTATAAGTTCACAGGCAAAGAATTAGACTCAACCGGCCTCTATTTCTATAGCGCGAGATATTACGACCCCGAGATCGGCCGCTTCGTTTCTGCCGACACCATTGTCCAGGCGCCCTATGATCCGCAATCCTTGAATCGTTATGCCTATTGCCGAAATAATCCTATCAAATATGTCGATCCGAGTGGGCATTTTTTCTGGGTAGCTGCAATTATTGGAGCAATAGTTGGAGCGATAAGTGGCGGCATCTCAGCCGCTCAAGCCGGTGGTAGCATCTGGGGCGGCATTTTTTTTGGCGCAGTTTTTGGCGGAGCAACAGGAGCGATAGGGTTTGGGGTTGGGCAAGCATTGCAGGCAGCGGCTGAAGCGGCGAAACAGGCTATTACAGCTGTTGGTGGTGCTTTAATAACCGGGCTTGAGTTTGGTATTGGGGCGGTTGGTTCGGGAATGGCATCAGGCTTTGCCGGAGGAGAGGGGAGCTTTCTTGATGTTTTAAAGGGCGGCGCTATAGGCTTTGGTACTGGTTTTATTACAGGAGCTGCCGTTGGATATAGTTATGCCAAGGGATGGCAAAGCATTCTACATGGAGCGGACATCCGTGCTACAAACGCCAAAATTTTTATGGATCAAGTTGGAAGCGGAAATTATGGAGGAGCACAACAAACCCTAAGTACGGACAGAACGCTACAGATTAGACTTAAAGGCGCCAAAGTACATTTTACTAGTGAAAAAGGTTTAGAAGGTATTCAGTTATCTCAAACAATTCGAGAAGGACAAGGAGGGAAGGTCTATTTAGCTGACCTTTTGCCTGGCTTCGATGCTCCTAGTTTTACAGCAAATACGCTTCAAATACCATCTCCTAATCAAATTGATTCCTCAAGAGCCCAATATTTTGTGGGTTTAAATAGCAAAAATCTTATGCTTTCTTCAAACTTAGTCCGAGATTCTGTAAGTGGCTGGACTAGATTTGAATATATTCACGAGGGGAGTATAAGTTTATCTAATACACAGGTATATGGATATTATTCAAATAATCCTAGCGGACATGCTGCTTATATGAAAGAAGTGCTCACTAATTAAATTTTTAAAAAGAGAGAAATATGCCTAATGGTAAAGGTTTCGCTCAATGTGGTGAATGCTTGAATTTTGTAGCTGACAGAAAGCAGCATTGCAAGAAACATAATTTTGATTTTCCTCTTATCCTTATTGGGTATGAATTCTTATGTAAGGATTATGCGCCTGCGTATAATTATTCAGAGAAGCCTAGCAATGAAATGCAGTCCCTGGAGGCAGGGAATCTATTCTATTATTGTTGCCAAGGAGAAAGGAATTATAAGAAATTAGAAAAATTTACGGAATTAGAAAATGCTATATATGGAATACATTTATTAGATGATAGACGTTACAAATGGTTATTTGAGGTAAAGGATTATCAAAAAGATCTCTGGGATTCAAAATCGATTATTTTGCGACATGATAGTAAAAGCGAAAACTTTATCCGGCGTAAATTAACAAAAGAAATGTTTACTTCATATACATTCGCTACAAAAAGTGTTTTGTATACCTCGCAGCTTATAGACGTATACGTGCCCGAAGATAAAAATAGCGAATTTTTAAACGATATTGTAGAAAATTTTATTGGATTAAATAGGTATCAATATAAAATGAAAACAAAGGAAGAATTTCTTTGTTTTGGTATTAGTATTTTTTTAAAAAAAATGGAAAATTCAGTCTATAATGTCATGCAGGATTCATATTTTAAAGATTTTTTTGAAAAACTTGGATGAACACAATAAAAATTAATAGGACCGGGTACCCAAAGCTTAATGAGTAATAAGGAGCTATGGCGGAAGTGGTGCGATGGGGAGGATTGGATCTTCCCGGGTTGTGTTAAGATTAAATATGTTTTTGAATAAGGAAGGCGTTGATGCTCCTCTCTGGGAGTACGGTTTTACAAAAGAGGAAACAACAGTACAGAGGTTATATTACAACTGTGGATATGATTGCAGGTCGTACGTTACGTTGATGGAAGCCAGTATGAATGAGGCCCTAAGGGATTTGGATTCTAAGATTTCTCAAATGTCTGAGAAGGATTTAAGGAAATTAAATTAAATGCTATTTAGTTTATGGCGAAGAAGAAAAAAAGAAAATCTATTATTAAAAGCCATTTTGCGGGTTTTCGAGAATGAGGCGAGAGGCAGGGTCCTTGATTTTGGCGCTGCGCAGGGGATGTATTCTATAGAATTGCATCGCATGGGATTTGACGTTGTGGGCGTTGATGTCACGGAAGGTTTTCAGCACAAAGATTTAATGAAGTTCGTTAAGCTTGAAGGACAGGGGGCTTTGCCGTTTCAAGATGATTCGTTTGATCTTGTTCTTATGGCAGAGGTGATTGAGCATCTGAAGGATCCATACGGGTTAATCAAAGAATTGGGGCGTATTTTGAAAAAGGGCGGAAAGATTATCCTCTCTACGCCGAATATATTGAATCTGAAATCGAGATTCAGATATTTGATTGAAGGTGCGTATGAATATTTCCGCGAACCGCCCATAGAACACGCAGGATATAATCTGGCGACGGGGATAGATGTTTCTCAAGTTCATGTTATGCCCTGGAGATTCCATGAACTTGAATATTTATTGAAGGAGTGCGGTTTCCGCATTGAAGATATATGCACGAGTGTTTACGAGGGTTTTGGGTACTTTTTGCTTTTGCCTTTTATCAGATTCCAATTAAACGCGAAAGCGAATAGATCGATCGAAAAGGGAGGGGTTGATTATCGTAGAATCAATAAAATACTACTTACAAATGAATTGCTTTATGGGAGGCATCTTATTATTAAAGCGGAGAAGAACTCATAAGATTTTTTTTGTTCGTATTGTTCCATAAATGGAAATATATTCAGATTCTTAACTGGAACAAGAGGAGGAGCGATGAAAAGACGGCAAAGGATAAACACATGGTGCATATTCCTGGTTGCGTTTTTCATGTGGGCAATGGGGGCATTGGCGGCAATCCCTCACATGATCAATTACCAGGGGCGGTTGACTAATTCCAGCGGCGTGCCTCTGACAGGCGCTTATGATGTTACCTTCAGAATTTATGACGCGCAAACAGCGGGAAACCTGTTGTGGCAGGAGACCCATGCCGGTGTTGTGGTGGACAAGGGGATATTCAGCGCTGTTCTCGGCTCAGTTTCAGCTTTAAATATCGCTTTT
>JBAZKF010000005.1 GCA_041650895.1 Patescibacteria group bacterium
GGCGGGGTATCTTTCCGGCGCGCGTCTCTGGGAATTATATGCCCACGCCGGGCTTTTTATCCTTCCTTCTTATTATGAAGGCCTGCCGCTGGCCCTGCTTGAGGCCATGAGCTATGGAGTTTCCTGCCTGGCTTCGGATATCCCGGCCAATCAGGAGCTTGGATTGTCCGAGGACAGATACTTCAAGCCGTGGGATGCGGTGACCCTTATCCATAAGATCAAGGAATTCGTTGATAAGCCCATGCCGCAGGAAGCAAGGGATGCGCAAGCCAGACAGATATTGGAACGTTATCACTGGGACAAGGCCGCGGATGAGACTTTTCATATCTATGAGAGAGTTTTGAAAGCAAGCTGATGACGAAATCAAGTTTTGAGCAGGGGAAGAACTCGTTGATTTGTTTTAAGTTCTGTTTCATGGCGTGTTTTTTCTCCAGGAAAAATAAATAAAAAAAATCTTTACAAAAGTGTTTAGTATGGTATAATTTCGAACACTGACTCGCAGGGCTTGGAAAACAGGAATAGGTGCCTGTCTGCGGTCGTGAGCAGGTTGTCGGGGGTTCCCTTTTGTCGCACCAGACAGATAACAATTTTCCTTCCGAGGCATATCATCTCTGGTTTTCACCCGTCGGAAAATCACCTTTAAGAATAGATAGAGGAACATTAAATAAGGAGAGACATATGAAGCTCAGGCTGATCGTATGGGTGTTGTTGTTCGTTTTTATGCTTTCAGGGGTGTCTTTTGCCGCCATTAACGTGGATAACCCCACGGGCACAGTAAAGATCATGATGCCCGATGGAAAGCAGATCGTCGTCAAGCCGGGTGAAGAGATGCCGGCTATTCCCGATGGTTCTGTGATCACCATCATGGACGGCAGTGCTGTTGTCAGCACCACAGGCAAGTCTACGGCGTCGGTGCTCATAGGCGCTTATACCCTGCAGATCAGAGAGACGTCCAAGGTCAACCTTCGCCTGAATCCGGACGGCACAGTTGATTCCACCATTATCCTGGGCGAGGCCGTCGTAACAAGGAAACCCGAGGCTTTCAGATTTCCCAGGACGCCGAACGCCGAGCAATTGGAAGGCGGCCGCGGAGAAGTCGTCAGTCCTTTCGCGTAAACGGTCCTCAATTAAGCCCTTAAAGGGAGAATACCATGAAGTATTTGAAGAGGTTGATTTTGTCGCAGGCCGTTGTGTTGCTTCTGGCCGGCCAGGCCCATGCCAGCATCTGGCAGACCCAGATCCTGACGCAGGAGTTTCAGCCCGAAGGCATCGTCCTGGGCAAAGAGCTCAATAAAGAGAACGCCATACGCGTCGGGCAGGCAAGGTTCAGGGGTTCATTGACCGTTTCCGAGATGTATGATGACAACATCTATCTGGACCCTGAGAGTAAAACAGCGGACATGATCAACGAAGTCAACCCGAGAGTGTTCATGGATCTGCCGTTCGGCATTGACGAGCGCCATAATTTCCAGGTCCTGTATAACGCCAAGCTGGGCAGTTACCTTAATCACAGTAAAAATAACTACCAGGACCAGGATGTTACAGGTCTGCTCAATTTCCAGCTTCCTTTCGGTTATTTCGCTTTCAGGGATTTCTTCAATAAGACATCGGATAGGGCCGGCACGGAATTCACCACGTTGCTCAGGCGTACGGAAAATACAGGCGAAGTATTTTTAGGGACGGAGTTCAACAAGCTGGCGAATGAAGTCGCCTATGGCCATTTTTCCAGGCATTTTAATGCCCTGGACCTCAATAATTATAATTACACCGAAGACGTCGGTACCGATACGTTATACTACCAGCTTTTTCCCAAGACAAAGGCCTTGCTGGAATACAACTACGCCGTCATCGATTATACAAAAGATAATTCCCGCGACGGGCATTTTAACCAGATAAGGGCCGGCTTCAAGGGCGATCTGACAGGCAAGACGATCGGCGTTGCCAAGTTCGGCTACCAGAACAGGGAATATAATGACGCTGGTGAAAAGGGTTTTGACCATTTTGTGGCGGAAATAGGGACATATACCAAGTTCAGCGACCGCACACAATTGAGGCTGACGTTCTGGGACACGGCTATTGAATCCATTTATGAGAACAATAACTATTACAATAATAATTCCCTCCAGATGGAATTGGAACAGCGTCTGGCGCGTAATTACACGTTGATCTGTAACCTTGGCATCGACAGGAACCTTTATCCGGAAGTCAGCCCAACGGCAAACAAAAAACGCCGCGATACGATCTTGAACGCCGGCTTGGCCCTCGAATACCAGGCCAAAGAGTGGATCAAGGCAAAAGTGGGCTATGGATTCGCAAAAGATTTCTCGAACATAGATACGCAGGATTATACGGACAATCAGGTGATGGTGAGCATCACCTTGATGATATAGCCCCGCCATTACGTTTCCTATGCCTAAACACCCCATATTAAGGACGGCGATAGCTTTGTTGTTTGTTTTTTCGATGCAGCGCGGGCTTTTCGCCGAAGCAGAGAAGGCTTATCGCATCGGCCCGGAGAACCTGCTTCAGATCGACGTGCATTACGGCAAGGACGGCCTGATCTCTCAGAAGGTGCGTGTTTCTTCCAGGAACTTCATCACATTCCCTCTTATCGGAGAAGTCGATGTGGAGGGCCTCACCGTATCCGAGCTTGAGAACAAACTTTATACCCTTCTTGAAAAAGATTATCTTGTCAATCCCCAGGTGAGCGTCGTCATCGAAGAATACAGCACGGTGTCGGTGATCGGCGAAGTCAAAAAACCCGGGGCGTATCCTATCAAGGGTAAGCTGACGGTGGTCGAAGCCATATCGCTGGCGGAAGGTTTCAGCAAGATCGCATCCCCCAACCGCGCCAAGATCGTGCGCACCAACGCTGACGGGACAAAAAAGGAAATACCCGTCAGGCTGAACGATATCATCAACGGCAAGAGACAGAAAGATAATGTTTATCTTCAGGCAGGCGACGTGGTCGTTGTGCCGGAAAGCTTGTTCTAAAAATGCCCAACTCTCCCATTGTCAACGAGCCGTTCCACAAGGAAGACGCTATCATCGAGATCGACCTTCATGAAGTGTTTCTCAAGTTGAAGAAGCACTACAGGCTGATCCTTAATTTTGTTTATGTGTGCGTGGGCATCGCATTCCTGTATTCATTGATTGCGCGGCCGGTCTATAAATCCACGGCCCGCATCCTTGTTGAAAACAAGGCCCCGCGCATCACCAAGGTGGATGACCAGGTTTTTACCGACTACGAAGACCGCGCTAACTATTTTAATTCACAGATCGAGGTTTTGAAGAGCCGTTCTGTCGGGCAATTGGCTTATGATACGCTCGGCGGATATCAGCCCTGGGGCAGTTTGCGCGGCAGAGGCAGGGATTCGGGCAAGCTGACCAAGGATGAGCGCATCGGCTTGCTTTTGAAGCGTATCAAGGTGAGCCCTGTGCGCATGACCCAGATCATCGAGATCAGCGCCGAAGACGTGGATCCGAAGCTTGCGGCCGAGATCGCCAACAATTGGGTCAATGCCTATATCGTGTTTTCCTCGATGGACCAGCTCATCCAGCGCAAGAGCGAGCTTGAGTCGGAGATCGACCAGAACCTGAAATATGTGAAGGAAAAACATCCCATTATCCAGGGCCTGCGTTCGGAGATCGACGCTATTGATGCCAAGATCAAAGGCGAAAAGCAAAAGGGCTCTACTCCTAATATCAAAATACTCGACGCCGGCCAGGTAGCTAAATCTTCGGTGAGGCCGAAACTTCTTTTAAATCTGTTTCTGGCGTTGTTTTTAGGCGGTTTTTCTGGCGTAGCATTCGTTTTCCTTTTGGAAAACATCGACCAGAGCATAAAAAATCCGTCGGATATCGAGAATTTTCTGCATATGCCGTGCCTGGCGGCTGTGCCGCCTTATCAGCCGGAGAAAGACGCAAAAGATTCGTTCCCATGCGCGCTTGTTTCTGCCAAAGACAACCGCTCGATCCTGGCCGAAAGGTTCAGAAGTTTGAGGACAGGGATCATTTACAGTAATCCTGATTTGAGCAAGAAAATCCTTTTGGTTACCAGCGCCGGGCCGTCCGAAGGCAAGACAACTTCTGCCGTCAATCTGGCGACTGCTTTTGCCAAATTCGAAGGCAGGGTCATCCTTGTCGAAGGCGATCTGCGCAAGCCGGCCCTGCATACGGTTTTCAACAAGCCCTGCGAGAACGGCCTGACAGAGCTTTTGGCAAGCGAGCATATGGATTTCAGGAAATACACCAAAGACACGGGTGTCGCCAACCTCGATTTTATATCCTGCGGGGCCATTGCTTTGAATCCGGCGGAGCTTTTGGGGTCAAAGAAACTGGGGTTGTTGATCGAAGAACTCTTGAAACATTATGACAGGATCATTTTTGACGCGCCGCCTGTCCTGGCGGCGACAGATGCGGTCGTCCTTTCCACAAAGGTCGACGCCGTCATCCTCGTCTGCAAAGCCGGCCTGACGCACAGGCAGGCTGCCATCAGGTCCGCGAAGCTCATTCATTCCGTGCATGCCAGGGTCCTCGGCAGCGTCCTGAACATGGCGAAGCTTGAGGATTCCAAAGAATACGCGTATTACAATTACTACCTGCAGAATGCTCAGAAGGTATAGCGATGCTTTGTTTATCGCATTATTGATCTTCCTGCCTTTGGCGCTGGGCTCGGTGCATGCCTGGTCCATCACGCTGTTCTCGATCGTCGCCGTCATCTTATTCAACTCTGCGGTCTTCCAGCCGGATTTCAGTCTTAAAAAACTTTTCACGTTTCCCGTCGTGTTGATGAGCATTGTCTTTGCGGGATACGTGATCTTTCAACTTGTCCCTCTGCCGCCGGTCATCCTTAAAATACTCTCTTTTCATACGTATAAATTCTACTCGGAATATTCCCTCACATATCCATGGATGAATTCCTGGCGCTCCATCAGCGTCTATCCGTGGTTGACGATATCGGAGTTCATCAAGATCATCGTCTGCGGGCTTATATTATTGTTCATTCTTTTCAGGGTATTACAGGGCGACGGCCGCAAGATTGGCGACCTGGAACATAATACACTCGTCTATTTGAAACTCGGCTGCCTGACAGGAGTCCTGGCGATCCTCCTGCACAGTCTGGTCGATTTTAACCTGCACATTACAGCCAACGCGCTTTATTTTACGGTCTTATTAGGGTTGGCAGTTGCGATGGGTAGAGAGGAGGGGGTTGATTTTGTTTTTATACAAAAGACAGTTAATGCTATTGTCTATATCGGTTTTGCCATTGCCTTGTTCGGTATTGCGCATAAATTAAGCGGCAGTCCAAAGATCTATTGGCTGATAGAAAAAGACGGCTCTCATTTTGGGCCTTATGTCAATTACGACCATTATGCCGGGTTCATGGGGATGTGCGCGAGCCTGGCTTTGGCGTCTTTTATGGCCAAGGTGCGGTATTCGTCGTTTTTCAGGACCACGGGCATAAAGGACAAGCTGATGTGGTTTTCTTCTCAGGAAGCCAGCAGCGCCATGCGCCAGTTCTTCTGCGTGACGGTGATGATCGGCTCTATCTTTTATTCATCCAGCCGTGGAGGGATCTTGAGCTTCATGATGGCGGCATCCGCCTTTTATTTCCTGATCATTATCCGCACCAGAAAAAGCCGACGGGGAAGACTGCTTTTCTTTTTTGTCCTGGTGATGCTTTTAAGCGGTATCGTTATCTTCTGGATCGGCCCTGATGAGACATTTGAGAGATTCCACGAATTAAACAGCGTCGCCCGTTCTGTTATCCGCGAATCTTCGGTTTTGAGCGAGATGAGGCCTGAAATGTGGCAGGATACCAAGAATATCGTCAGGGATTTTCCTGTAACCGGCACGGGTTTCGGGACGTTCCAGAGCATCTTTCCCAAATACCGCACCCATGAATGGGGAGGAAAATCTTTGCTCTATGCGCATTGTGATTATCTTCAGCTTGTGTCTGAAACAGGCATTGTGGGCATATTTTTTATCGCGGCGTTTTGGATATATTTTGTCCGATTGTTTGCGTCGGCCCTGCGTAAATTAAGGTAGGCTTATGAAAACAAGGATCGTTATATTTGTTTTAAGCGCGCTCTATTGCGGCTATCTCGTTGTGCTTTTTGCGGCAAGCCATTATAGCTCCAGCGCCCTTAATCCGCTGAATGCCGAATATTATTTTAAGGCCGGCCTCTATGAAAAAGCCATAGAGACTGAACCCTCCAATGCCGTATATCATATGGGTTATGCCCTTGATCTTGCCAAAAAGAACTCTGCGCCCGATTATTTTACTGTCCAGCTTGTTCTCTCCCAGCTCAAACAGGCCGTTGAGCTTAGGCCTTTCAGCAAGGCATATCAAGAGGTCTATGCGAGTTACGCCCCTCTGTTGACACAATCTTTAGCACAGCAGACTTATTAAAATATTTTAATATCATGCCCTTGATGATTGGGAAAGATGTGTTATACTTTAACGTCTTGTCTTTAATTGTGATAAACCATGTTAAACAGCATGTATCCCGTTAGAGAACGAGTTCTCTAACGGGATGAACCCCCACAACAAATGGACAAAAAACTGCTATTGACTAAAGAAGCTGCGAATATCCTGCGAGTCAGCGAAGAGTATTTGCGTTCCCTGATAAGGGACAAGAGGATCGTCGCTTATAAAGAGGGCCGCCGCGGCGGCTATCGCATCCCTGCGCAGGAAATAGACAGGTATATTCGCCGGCGCTATAAAGGTCTATAAAAAAGCACTGTTAGATTTTTGCTTGTGTATAGCTAGGATTCATCTGGAGCGAAGCGAACGATGTTGACGTATGGGGTAGGTGACCAGATTGGGTGGTAGCTAAGGAAACCAAAAGTCAAAATGACCTCTTTGAAAAAAAACTTTTCTTGGACTCTAGTCGGCAATGCGATCTATGCAGGTTGTCAATGGGGGATGTTGGTTGTTCTTGCTAAGCTCGGTAGTCCGCAAGTCGTAGGGCAATTTGCCCTGGCTTCCGCGATCATTACGCCTGTGATTATGATTACGAATATGCAATTGCGTGGAGTCCAGGCGACTGATGCAAAAAAAGAATATTTTTTTTCTGATTATATGGCCGTGAGGATTGTATCAACGGTCGTAGCATTCTTCATAGTTTTATTAATTCTTTGTGTAGGGCATTTTGAAAAAATCGTGTTTTTGGCAACACTTGTTCTTGCTTCGGCCAAATCGGTTGAGTCTTTAAGCGATGTCTTTTATGGTTTGTTTCAACAACACGAGAAGATGTCCATTATTGCAAAATCTATGATTATCAAAGGTGTTCTTTCCGTTGTAGTTTTAGGTTCTGTATTTTATTTCTCATTAAATCTCCCCTGGTCGTTGTTTGGCCTTTTGTGCGCATGGATGGTTGTGCTGGCTCTTTATGATTGGCAGATGGGGAGACGTTTGTTAGAGACAGTGGAAGGCATTTCTCATTGTTCATTGGTTAAGCTATCATTTTTTTCATTCTTAGATCGTCGAACAATCCTTTTTCGCATTATCGTTCTTGCCTTTCCATTGGGGATTGTGATGGGGACTATTTCGTTGAATACAAATATACCTAATTATGCAATTGCGAAATATCTTGGCTCAAGAGATCTTGGTATTTTTGCCGCGTTGGCATATACGACAGTTGCAGTAAATATGTTCATTCAGGCATTAGGCCAAACCGTAACTCCAAGATTAGCGCAGTATTTTGCTAACAAAGATATTTTGGCTTTTAATGCACTCACTAAAAAAATTATTCTTATAAATCTTATGATAGGTTTGTTAGGAACTTTAGTTATTCTTATTGGTGGTGAAAAAATACTAACACTTATTTATACTTCTGAATATGCAACATATTCAAGGTTGTTTGTTGTTCTTATGATATCAGCCACGCTGTCTGGGGTAGCATCGGCATTAGGTTATGCAATGACCGCGGCAAGGCAGTTTAATCTACAGGTGCCATTATTTTTAACAGTTCTTACGGCGACATTTCTATTTGCATTTTTGCTAATACCGTCTTTCAAGCTATATGGCGCGGCAATAGCGCTTATTGTATCAGCCTTGATTCAAATTGTAGGTGGTACTTTTATCATTAGACGAGCTTTCAGGAGTAATTAGTATGAAAGACGAAAAAAAGAGACCGATCAAGGTCCTGCATATTATTGGTGGATTTAATGTTGGAGGTATTGAGACATGGCTGTTAAACGTTACGAGAAATCTTCCTGCCTCTGATTATCAATTCGATTTTTTTGCGATTTCTTCTAAAGAAGCTGCTCTTGATAATGAAATCTTCAAATTAGGCTGTAAACTTTTTAAGTCAAAGAGCATCCAGCCATCTTTATTCTCTATTTATGATGATTTAAAGAAAATTGTGCGTGAAAATGGTCCGTATGATGCGTTTCATTCTCATGTGCACTATTTTGGTGGGTTTATTGTGTTAGTCGGTTATATTTTAAAAATACCAGTGCGTATTGTGCATTCACATACTGATACGAGACTTAAAGAAAGCCATAGTAATTTTCTGAGGAGGGTATATATTGAATCAATGCGCCTTCTCGTTCATCTTTTTGCAACAAAGGGCGTTGGCGGAAGCTCTGAAACGGCAACGGATCAATTTGGGAAAAATTGGGCCAAAGATTCCAGATGGCAAGTATTGCCTTGCGGAATAGATTTCAAGCGTTTTGACATCCCCAGAGATAGATTATTGTCGCTATCACTTGGTATTCCGGTTGGTGCTAAGGTAATTGGGCATATCGGTAGATTTGAGCCAGTAAAAAATCATTTTTTTCTGATCAAACTTTTTAAAAAGATGCTGGATCGCGGGAATAATATTTTTTTACTATTGGTAGGCGATGGAAGCTTAAAGGGAGTTATTGAAAAACAGGTTAGGAACATGGGTATTTCGGACAGAGTTATTTTTTTAGGCCTTAGAGATGATGTGCCAAATCTTTTGCGATCAGTCATCGATGTTTTTCTGCTTCCTTCTTTATATGAAGGGTTGCCGTTAGCTTTTATTGAGGCTCAATTGGCTGGTTGTTATTGCCTGGGAGCAGATACTTTTTCTAAAGAAGCCGTTCTTAATTCAAAAAGCACAATGCTATTGAATTTGGAGGGATCCTTTGATGAATGGGTTAATAAGGCAGAAGATTTTCTCTCCCGTCCAAAGATAGAAGATTCCGAAATGCTTTTATCTCAATATCGCAATTCTACCTTTGATCTAAAAACAAATATAAAAAGATTATTATCTTTATATCATAATGAGGAATATCAGAAATGATTATCAGAGGATGGTATATATATTATTTATTTCTGTTTTTTCTTATTAGTCTATCGTTATTTTTTGATTTTAGAAAAAATAGTGAAACTAAGAGACTGATTTTGTACTGTTTTTTAGTTTTTATTCTTTCGCTTTTTGCCGGTACACGAATTGGTTGGAGCGACCAGGAAGCCTATATATGGCTTTATGATATGATTCCTCCATTGCCAGTATTTCTATGGGGGAATACCTTTGTACAGCTTAGAATGGAATATCTTTTTCTTCTTTTTAACTCAGTTCTCAAATGTTTTTCTGATAATCCCCTCACTATGTTTCTGTCTTTTGCTTTCATTACTGTGGCATTGGATCTATATGCCTATAAAAAATATTCACCGTATTTTATTCTTTCAGTCGTTTTTTTCTATGCAACTCACTATTTTAGCGGAGCAATGGTGGCAATGAGAACTGGTATTGCAATGGCATTTGTTTTATTTGGGATGTCTTATTTGGTTAATAAAAAGGATTCAATATTCTTTATTATGGTTCTCATTGCATGTTTTTTCCACGTTTCTTCAATTTTTGTTTTGTTTGGTTATTTATTGTATCGATTAAAATTTTCAACGAAGACATTGTTCTTCTTAATAATCGGGGCCTTTATTTTAGGCGCTTTTACACCTGTTGCTAATTTAGTATTTAGCCACTTCATGCAATTTAAAGGTAGCAGTGTCATATTAGATAATGGCTTAAATTATCTTGGAGATGAAAGATTCGGTTACGCAGCAGGTGTGCTAAGGCCAACAATGCTAAAGCAGTTAGTAATTTGTTTATTGGCATTGAAGTATCGAGATTTTTTAACGAAACAATTAAAGTATTTTAATGTTCTATTTGTTTTCTATTGTGCTTCGACGATATGGAGGTTTATTTTTAATGATATTGCGTTATTTGCCTCACGTTGTGGAATATTATTGAGCGTAGGAGAACCGGTGATAATCGTTTCATTGTTAGTATTATTTAAACCTAGCCAAAGGATGTTAGTTGCCGTTTTGCTCTCTTTGTTCGCAGTCGGTTCGTTTTATTTAAATAGCATTACGTTTAATTGCCCTCCTTATATGTCTATCTTATTTGGTGGAACGTATTGGAGGGACTGGTAATTTTAAATTTAATGCGATAATAATTATTTCTTGTAGTTTTAGTAACATAACTAGAAATAGTAGATATGAAAGTCCTGCTTATTAACAGCGCACGTTTTATACGCACGCCCGATGGCAAGGTGTATTCTAACGGCCAATTTCCATATACTTACTGGACGAGGTATCTGAAGCATTTTGATACGTTGATTTTGGTTTGCCGGATGTCCGATGTCAAAGAAGTGCCAGAAAGGTGGAATTTGTCTTCTGGCCCGAACATTACATTTGTTGGAACGCCAGATGATCACAATAAACCATTGATACAATTACAGAAGAAACAGAAACTACAAATTATTCGAAAACAGATGGATAGTTGCGATGCAGTCGTAATATGCCAATCATCGCTTGGTTGGTTAGCTGCACGCGAGGCAAAGAATAGAGGAATCCCATGGGCGGTTGAGGTAGTTTGTGATATATGGGATGCTTATTGGAATTATGGGACGTTACTGGGTAAGTTGTACGCCCCCATCGCCTGGCTGGATTCTTCTTATTGGATTAGACAGGCAGACTTTGCTAAGTATGTAACTAGCGAATACTTGCAGAGGCGATATCCTTGCAAGGGGGTGTCTTGTGGTGTGTCAGATGTACAGATTAATGCGGTTTCTAAGGTTATTCTTGAACAAAGAATTTCTGGATGGCGTGCAGCACAACCAGGTTTTCCAAAGACTTTTGTAGTCGGCATGATCGGTTCGCTGTTTACTCGTTATAAGGGGTTACATGTTGCATTGCGCGCATTGCACAGATTAGTGGATCAAGGCATGGCACTTGAATTGCGTGTTTTAGGTGATGGGAATCTAGACATTTGGCGCCAAGAAGCCAAGCAATTGCGCGTTATTGATTTGTTGCGTTTGGATGGATGTTTACCGAGTGGATATCCAGTCATGAAGTGGCTTGATGACTTAGATATCTATATTCAGCCAAGTTTCCAAGAAGGATTACCTCGGGCGCTCATAGAAGCTATGAGCAGAGGGTTGCCAGCCCTAGGGTCAACTTGTGGAGGTATTCCTGAATTATTGCCGAAAGAATGTTTACATCGCCCTGGAGATCACAAAACATTAGCCAAGCAATTGGAGAGGATGGTTCTAGATAATGTCTGGCGTATTCAACAGGCTCAACGGAATTTTAGCGAGGCTCAGAATTACTATGGAGAGCGGATAGATGATAGAAGAGATGCTTTTTGGCGTCAATTTATAGAGTACATCGGGAAAAAGCGCTATTAAAGATGATGAAAGATAGAGTTTGCTGTTTAATTGTTGGGGTATTGCCTGGTTCGCTAACCAATTTTCGCGGATCATTAATCAAGGCTATAATAGAGAAAGGGGTTAAAGTATGCACTGCCGCTAATGGGAGAGATGCCTCTATTGAAACTAAGGTATTGGAAATGGGCGCAGAGTATTACCCAATTCACATTAAGCGAGCAGGGGTGAATCCATTGGCTGACCTTGTTACCATATTGGATTTAATCAATTTAATGCGGCGGATTAAACCAGATATTGTTTTAACTTATACTATTAAACCTATTATTTATGGTGGATTAGCAGCAAGGTTATGCGGTGTCAAAAATATATTCTCAATGATAGAAGGCCTTGGCTATATATTTATGCCATATCAATCGCTATCACATGTTTTGTCTTCAACTGTGGCTAGGTGGTTGTATCGAATAGGGCTGTTGAGCAGTAAGCGTGTTTTTTTGCTCAACCCAGACGACTTAAATCAATTTGTTCGAGAAAGATATATATCTGGAGAGAAGGCAATATTACTTAATGGCATAGGGGTTGACCTTCAATATTATGCAAGAGAAGAATTACCGAAACTTTCTTGCATAAGATTCCTTATGGTTAGTCGTTTGTTAAAAGATAAAGGTGTTAGGGAATACGTAGAGGCGGCGAGGATGGTGCGAACGAGCTATCAGAATGTTGAATTTGTGCTTGCAGGAGATTTAGATGATAACCCAAATTCTATAAAGCAAGACGAATTGGATTCATGGCAAGAAGGTGGAATAATTAATTATGCCGGGTATATTAGTGACGTACGTCCACTCCTTCGAGATTGTCATGTTTACGTATTGCCTTCTTTTTATCGGGAGGGCATACCTCGGACAGTGCTTGAGGCAATGTCTGTCGGCAGGGCGATCATTACTACTGATGCGCCTGGATGTAGGGAAACGATTAAAAAAGCACTCGCTGAGGTATTGCCGGAGACGGAAGAAGTAAGAAATCTAAGAGTTGGCCTTAATGGTATTATGGTACCAGTAAAGAATGTAGAATCATTGGCAACGGCTATGCTGTTTTTTTTAAAACACACTGATCAGATTGCCATTATGGGCAATGAAAGTCGTTGCTATGTAGAAGAACGATATAATATTCGAGAAGTCAATGCGGTAATTTTGCATGAAATGGGGATAAAGAATTATAACAATGTTTGATTCAGTAAATAGATATCAAGATTTATTTAGGAATCAGGGTAAAAAAACTCTTCTGTTAGATGGTGTTTTATGGACACATTATCAAAAGATGATTGTTCCAATAGGTCCTGTGTCGCATGATCATGCCGCCGCTATAAAAAGGAGCCAGGATGCTTTGTTGCATTTTTTTAAAGAATGTATATTAATTCGAGGTGGGGGGGGATTTGTCAAAAAACCCGATGCTTGGTATGTAATACTTTGTGATACTCCTTATGATTTAGCAAATCTTTCGGCTAACACACGAAGCAAGGTAAGGCGCGGGCTAAATAATTGCATTGTGCGCAGGATCGATGCGCAATTTATGGTCCAATATGCATGGTCAGTATTCTCCTCTGGTTTTAGGCGATATAAAAAAGATTGGTTGAGGACATCTGAAGAGCAATTCAGAAAGAATATTGCCCTTACGAATGGTTTCGATGATATTGTTCATTACTGGGGAGTTTTTGAGAAGGAAACTGGAAAATTTATTGCGTATGCACAGAATTATTTATACGACAAAACAGAGGTCTATTACTGGATAATAAGATTTCGTGATGATTTTCTTCGTCTTTATCCGAGCTATGCTCTTTTCTACGAAATGAACAGGTATTATTTAAATAAAGAAAAATTTCTGTATGCAAATGCTGGTTTCCGCAGTCTTCTGCATGAAACAAATATTCAAGAATATCTTACGGAGAAATTTTTCTTTAGAAGACAGCCGATCAGATTAATAATGCACTATCGTTTTTTCGCCGGTGCATGTATGTCTTTGACATATCCGTACCGACAAATATTGGGGAAATTATATCAGCCGTTAGCCGCGTTTTATAAACTGGAGGAGATAAAACGGTCATAAAATTTTTAATTTACCATTATATTTTTACACTAGAATAGTGAAAATAGATGAAGAATATTCTTTTTAAAAAACTATCCAAAGAGAGAGTAGATTATGAAAAAATCATTCCTTCTAATTATGTTTTAGAGGTTTGGAAACCAAGATTATTTCAGTTAGCTCCAAGGAATTGTAGTGTAAGAATGTTTGTTGTTTTGTATGCCTCTTTTATTTGGAAAATTCTGTTAGGGAAGGATTCATATAAGATATTTATTATCCGCGATATTCGTGATTCCTCTATCAAACATTATAGTTTTGTGATACCTAAATATTGGAAATATCCTTTTATGAAAAAAAATGATTTTTTTATAGGGCCAGTGTGGACAGATATTGTAACAAGAAAACAGGGAATAGCTAGTTGTGTACTCTCTGAAATTCTTGCGAGGCATTCTGGAAAAGGCGATATTTACTGGCTTACCTCTGAAGAGAATTCGGCTTCCATCTCCCTATGCAAAAAATTTGGGTTTTTTGAAATTGGAGAGGCTCGTTGTTATATATTTGGCTATACTTGTTTAATTAAGCAATCTTGATAGAAAAAAATCAAATGGATTGGACATCTTTAATCTCTCAAACTCGACCAATAAGCGAATCAGCCATTATTCCATATACTGAGTTTGAATTTGCACGGAAATGTAGGGCTATGGGGGATAAGATTATTGAAAAAAATGGACAATTTTGGCGAGAAACACACCCAGGTTTTTATCAAGCATTGCACTGGTTGGCACGGATACCAGCAGCCAAAGCCATTAGGCCTACCTCATTTTGTTGGGGGTATCGTGCCACTTTGGCGGAGGAAGATGCTTCAGCAGCAAATGGTACAATGCCGGTACATCTCTTGAGAGATATTTCAAAATATGATATGAATTATCTTACTGCTAAACGTCGTAATGCGTTACGCAAGAGTCGCAACTCTGTGACGGTTGTTGAGTTAACTGGCCCAGCAATGCTTAATGATAGGGGTTATGAAGTTTTTAGGTCATCTGCGATTCGCACTGGATACTCTTCTATACCAACTAGAAAGGTTTATTTGGGGACCGTTGCTCAAAATTTCATGGTTCAAACTCTTGCTTTAGCTGGACTCGTCAGAAATAGCCTCGCCGGTTATTTGATTGGACATGCTGTTGGATCAACGGCCTATATGGATTCGTTAATTCTTGCAACTGAGCATTTGTCTACTCAAATTGGCACCGCCTTGGTTTATGATTTTGTTCAAATATGTCGTCGTTCGGATGCAATCCATGAAATAGTCTATGGGCAACATTCACGAGAAGATCAAAGCTTAGTCGCCTATAAGGAAGGCATGGGTTTTCCTGTGGTGTATTTGCCATCGATGGTGTACATACATCCATTTGTAGAAGCGATATTGCGTAGGTATAAACCTCATGTTTATTATAGATTGACGGGGCGAGGATAATCCTGAGCATTATGAAGCGTCTATTTGATTTTATTGTCTCGTTTCTTGGTATTGTTCTTATTTCGCCGATCCTTATGGTTGCGGCATTGCTTCTTAAAATTGCTGCCGGTAGTCCTGTGTTCTATAGACAGGATCGTGTTGGTCTGAGTGGAAAAATTTTTAAATTATATAAATTTCGTACGATGGTTATAGATGCGGATCAAATTGGAACTTCGGTGACTACAGGGCATGATTCGAGAATAACCCCTATAGGAAAGATTTTGCGTCGGTTCAAGCTGGATGAGTTACCGCAATTAATCAATGTGCTGAAAGGTGATATGAGTTTTGTTGGGCCAAGGCCGGATGTGCCGGGTTTTGCGGATAAATTACAGGGAGAAGACAGAATTATTTTGACCGTGCGTCCGGGAATTACAGGTCCGGCCACATTAAAGTATAGGAATGAGGAAGCGCTTTTGGCAGCGCAGGCAGATCCTGATAAGTATAATGCCGAGGTTATTTATCCGGATAAAGTGCGCCTTAATAGAGAATATGTCAAAAATCAGAGTTTTTTAGGAGATATGAAGTATCTCTTGATGACAGTTTTTGGGAGGCCGTTCCATGAATAGAAAATTTGCTCCCTGGCCATATTATGGCAAGGAAGAGATAGAGGCCGTAGCAAAAGTATTGCGGTCCGGCAAGGTAAACCAGTGGACCGGAACAGAAGTTTTTGATTTCGAGAAAGAATATGCCCGATATTTAGGGGTAAAGCATTGTGTCGCCCTTGCGAATGGCAGTGTAGCTTTGGACGTTGCTCTGGCCGCATTAGGGGTTGGCAAAGGAGATGAAGTTATTGTTACTCCTCGGACTTTTGTCGCATCGGCAAGCTGTATTGCTTTAAGAGGAGCTGTTCCTGTATTTGCCGATGTGGACAGGCAGAGTGGCAATATAACCGTTGAAACAGTCAGAAGGGTTTTTACTTCCAGGACCAAAGCGGTCATCGCGGTGCATTTAGCTGGTTGGCCTTGTGCTTTGGATGGCCTGAAGGATTTTTGTAATAAAAAGAATATCTACCTAATCGAAGACTGTGCCCAAGCGCATGGAGCAAGATATAACAACAAGCCCGTTGGAAGTTTTGGCGACATTGCTTGTTTTTCTTTTTGCCAGGATAAAGTTATCACTACAGGGGGAGAGGGTGGGCTTTTGGCAACAAATAATAAGATGTTATGCGATGCGGCATGGAGCTTGAAGGATCATGGCAGGAATCGCGATAAAGCTCTCAATAAGAAACAGGGAGCTGGATTCGCCTGGATTGTCAATTCATTCGGGACAAACTATCGCCTGACCGAGATGCAGGCAGCTATAGGCAGGATTATGCTGAAGAAATTGGATAGATGGGTCGAAAAAAGACGCCGGCTCGCTTCCATCTTGGATAAACATTTTGCTGAAATGCCTGCCTTAAGAGTAGCTATTCCTCCTAAAGAGGCGTATCATGCGTATTATAAATATTATGTGTATATACGATCTGATATGTTAGGGGCGGGTTGGACACGGGATAGGATCCTGGATGAGCTTGCTAAGGAAGGGATTCACTGCGGTTCTGGTTCATGCCCGGAAGTATATAAAGAAAAGGCCTTTGTGGATTATTATCGCAGGATCGGCAGGCCTCGGCAGGAAAGATTAGCCATTGCTAAAGAATTAGGCGAAACTTCTATGATGTTTCAGGTACATCCGACACTGAATAAAGAAGACATGTATAATATTGCCGAACGCATGAAAAGGATCCTTAAGAAGGCGGCAAGATGAAAAAGATCAAAGACTCGATAGTGAGTTTCCGCAGGATCCTGATCATCCTGACGCATCTTTTCATCATCGTATTTTCTTTCTGGGCGGCTTTTCTTTTACGCTTTGATTTTAAAATCCCCCTTACATATTGGATAACATTCTATCATCGCCTGCCGATAGTGTTATGTTCTAAGGTCATAGCTTTTGTTATTTTCGGCGTATTTTCAGGCCTATGGCAATACGTAAGCATTGACGATGTATGGAAGATTGCCAAGGCCAGCTTGACAGCGACCATTATTTTTATTTTAAGTGAAGTTTCTTTGTTTGGCTTGCAGGATTTTCCTCGTACCATATTTGCAATTGATTGGATCATTTGTACAGGGTTGGTGATAGGTATACGCTTTACTTCTCGCTATGTTCGGGAAAGGTATTATCATAATTATAAATTTGGATTTAAAAAGATTCTTATTGTGGGTGCAGGGGCTACAGGGGTTATGCTTCTTCGCGAATACCGTAAACACCAGGATATGGGGAGAGTCATCGGGTTTATGGATGACGATCGGGTGAAATTGAATGAGACGATACACGGCGTTAGAGTTTTGGGAAATCGCAAAGCTATCCCCAAGATTGTCGAGAAATACGAAGTGGATGAGATTGTTATTGCCATGCCGACGGTGACGGGCGACCAGATGCGCGAGGTCTTGTCGTATTGCGAGAAGACCCAGGCAAAAATCAAGATGGCCCCGCAGATGGATAAAATATTGAGCGGCAAGCTGGTGATCAGGCCGCGGGAAGTCCAGCCGGAAGACCTGCTTGGCAGGGAGACGGTTTCGATAGACCTTTTAAAAGACGTCAGCGCCTATATCAAGGACAAGGTCGTATTGATCACAGGCGCCGGGGGTTCCATCGGCTCAGAGATCGCGCGTCTGGTCGCCTATTTTTCTCCTAAAGAGGTCATTCTTTTCGACCACCATGAGAATTTTCTCTATTTTTTGAATATTGAGTTTAAGGTGAAGTATCCCAAGGTCAAGACAAAGACAGTGATCGGGGACGTCAGAGATGTGGGTTTGTTGAGGCAGCTTTTCTCGACAAGCAGGCCTGATGTCGTTTTCCATGCCGCGGCGCATAAACACGTGCCGCTGATGGAAGAGAACCCTGTTGCCGCGGCAAAGAACAATGTTTTCGGCAGCCGCACGCTGATGTATATCGCAAGCCACTACGCCGTCGAGAGGTTCATCCTGATATCTACGGACAAGGCGGTCAACCCGACCAGCGTCATGGGGATGAGCAAGCGTATCGCAGAGATCATCCTGCAGACGAGGGCCAAGAGCAGTAAGACCAAGTTCATGGCCGTGCGCTTCGGCAATGTCCTCGGTTCTTCGGGAAGCGTGGTGCCGCTCTTTAAGAAGCAGATCGCCGAAGGCGGGCCTGTCACTATCACCCATCCGGCTGTGGAGCGTTATTTTATGAGC
>JBAZKF010000006.1 GCA_041650895.1 Patescibacteria group bacterium
TGTACGGCGCCGGCAACAAACAATTTACCAATAATCTGTCGCCTGAGCACAGGGAGCTACTGGAAAATTCCGAGGCCTTAACTTATGAACAGGCCGAAGAAATATTGGACGCCAGAAACTACGTCGGCGCCGGGGACATGCGCGGCCGTCAATCATTTAACCCTATCAAAAAAATGGGGCTGGCTAAAATTGACGACGACGGCAAAATCCGCATTACTTCTTTCGGAGAATACTTATCGCGCGAAGACGCTGATTTGGGAGAAATGTTTTTCAAGAGCTTTCTAAAATGGCAATTACCAAACCCTCTCTCAAGAGATTTTAAGACCGATGATGGTTACAATATCAAACCTTTTATTGCCACGCTTCATCTGATTAATGAAGTAAACAAACTCTGTCGCGAAAAAGGCATTACCGAGAAAGGTTTATCTCATGTTGAATTCAATATTTTTGTTCCAACGTTGATTGACTATAGGAAAATTATTCCTCAGGCTAAACTGGTTTTACGATTCCGTGTGGGCATTGAAAAACTGACAAACGAGCGAGACAAACAGGCCTACATAAATCGTTTTATTCAAGATCGCTTTTCTAACTTCGAGAACATGGAGCACGCAAAAGATTACGGGGATAACATTCGTCGATATTTCCGAATGACCAGATACCTCCATCTACGCGGCAACGGTTATTACATTGATTTGGAGCCAAGAAGAAACATAGAAATTCAGAAAATTTTGGAAACCGATAATGGGTCCAGCCAGAGATTCACGGCCGAAGAATACATAAATTATATTTCAGATATTAATTTGCCGGTTCTTCCCTGGGAGACTCCAGCAGAATTAAAACGAATCAGCGAATACACCACAAACGATATCAAGCAGTATCAAAAACAACTTCAACAACAGCGAATTCAAATACCAGAGTTTAACTTCAGAAATATAACCGGTCTTTCTGTCGACCAATTAAAATCATACATAACCGAATTAAGAGATTATCGCAGAAGCCTGCAGGAGACGGAAGATCACTTTGTCTCGCAAAACGTTGATAAGGTCCAAGAATACATAGATCGGCTAAAAAATATCAGGCAATCCAAAGAAAAGAAAAGTATTGAGCTTGAACATTTAGCCACACTCGCCCTTAACGCAATAAATGACGCTTTGGCCATAAAACCGAATTATCCCGTTGGCGATGATAACCAACCAACGTTTACTGCACCGCCCAATAAACCTGACATAGAATGTTTCTACGGTTCTTTCAACGGGGTTTGTGAGGTTACAATGCTGACTAATCGGGCCCAATGGATGCAAGAGGGCCAGCCGGTAATGAGGCATCTTAGAGATTTTGAAGATGTTAATAACAGCAAAGAAACTTATTGCTTATTCGTAGCACCAGCTTTACATAGAGACACAATAAATACCTTTTGGAACGCGGTTAAATATGAGTATGAGGGCCGTAAGCAAAGAATCATACCACTAACAATAAACGAATTAACAAAATTATTGGAGGCGATAATCGCCATAAAAGATCGCGGCCAAAGACTAGACCATCGCCAATTGATGAGTCTCTACGATTCCATTATTAATTTAACCAATACGGCTGCCAGTTCCGATGTTTGGACTTCTCAGATACCAGGCGTTGTCGAGCAATGGTCGCGTGAGGTTTTAGCTGCGAACGTATGAAATTAAATACTATCTACAAAGGCGACTGCCGCACAATACTCAATAAAGAAATTCCCGAAGAAAGCGTGGATTTGATTTTTGCTGATCCGCCGTACAATCTTTCCGGAAACGGGCTCAAATGGATGGGCAATAAAACCGGCGGCGACTGGTTTATGGTGAATGAAAAATGGGATCAAATGTCGGAATCCGAATATTTGAAGTTTACTAAAGAATGGCTAGAAGCCTGCAAAAGGGTCTTGAAACCGACTGGGAGCATTTATATCTCATGCACTTATCACAATATCGGCGAATTGGTCATGACCCTAAAGGCGCTTGGCTTTACGCCTCGCAATATCATCACTTGGCACAAAAACAACGCCATGCCCAGCATGACTAGACGCACCTTTACCCATTCATGCGAGTATGTCCTGTTTTTCTCCAAAGGCAAAAAATGGATATTTAATTATGCTGATATTAAAAAAATAAATCCTGATAAAGCAAAAGACGGGTCAGAAAAACAAATGCGTGATTTATGGATTATGCCAGTGGTTCAGGGTAAAGAAAGAGTCAGGGATAAAACCGGCCGCGCCGCTCACCCAACGCAGAAGCCGGAAAACTTATTGGAAAGAGTTATATTAGCAAGTAGCAATAAAAGCGATGTTGTTCTTGATCCGTTTCTTGGGAGCGGTACTACCGCTGTCATTGCAAAAAAACTTGGAAGAAAATGGATAGGAATTGAAACAGAAAATAAGTACATAAAGATTGCGGAAAAAAGAATTAAAGAGGCTTAGTTACTGTAAACTTCTTGTCAGCTTTTGTCAGAAAAGTTTTCCACAGATGGACCTGTTGACGGTCCGCGTTCCGGACCGCTATTATAAAAGCATAAGAGATAGGAGTTTGCCTGACGGCGTTCCGATTCATCGGAACTAAGCGAGACGGGGCTACGACTTCTGTCATCAAGCACTACGTGTTTTTTTGCTTGATGATGTGAAGTGGTAGCCCTTTTTTGTTTTTTAAGTCAAAAGTAATTTTCCCTCTGAGGTTAAGTGCCTCGATATGAAAGCTTAGTATTTGAATAGAAAGATAAAGGCTAGCCCCAGTGGGGCCAGCCTTTTATGTTGCCCCCAGAAGCCATACAAGAATTTAAAGAATTATACGAAAAACGCTACGGCGTAAAACTCTCCGATGAGGAGGCTTCTTTACGCGCCAACAATCTTTTTAAACTCTACAAAATCACCTACATGGGTGAGCCGTCCATCGACGACTTCCAAGACAAAGTAGTGAAAAGCCATGACTTACAACCAAACCACAATTAGCGAAATCCAATTCTATCCGGTTAAACCCAAGGACGGCCTCCTCGGGTTTGTTTCGTTTGTCCTGGACAACAAATTCTGGATGGGATCGGTGGCCGTGTTCAGCCGGCCGGACGGCCGATACCGCCTGGTTTATCCCACGCGCAAAGTGGGAGGCCAGAACATCAACATCTTTCATCCCATAACTCAAAAAGCCGGCCAGGAGGTCGAAACGGCCATTAGTGAAAAAGTAGCCGAATTACTTAGTGAAAATTATGAATCAGACGAATCAACCCAAACCACGTGGTAAAAGCTTAAATTTCTTTCCCGCACCACACATCATCTACGACGATGAAAAAATACGTCGCGCTTTGACTCATGCCGAACGCGATTTTTTAATGGCTTTAAGCCATCTCACCAATCGCTACGGCGATGCTGACGGCTGGTTCTGGCATATCGATAATATCTTCATCGGCCGCGACGACAAAGAGAAAGGCTTTGCTTCTCTGGGCTTCGGCCGGTCCACCTGCCGGCGCGTCAGGAAAAAACTACTCAACCTCGGGCTGATAGAAATGAAGCCGGGAACGCTGGAACGCGGCCGCTGGGCCGGCACGATGTATCGTCTTAACCCGCGATTGCTGAAAACGACGGGGGTTCAAAATGGAGCACGGTCAGGCACCGTAGAGAACCCCGGCCCGGGTCCACCATGAAGCACTTAATAAGAAAGAATAAGTAAGAAATAATAATTAATAAAAGAGCTTAAATAAAGCAAGCAAGCTTGCTGAAAATTAAAAAATAAGGGGTTGGACAATTCTTGGATAAAACTTGGATGGATTTACAGAAGCGATGGCGACTAAAGGCGACTAAAAGGCGACCAGAAAATGAGGGTAAGGTGTGGGTGAAATGAGGGTGGAATTCAGGGATTATGATTGCACTAAAATGCACTAAACCTGCACCAAAATCGGAGAAATCAGACTGGGGCAAAACTGGGGTGAAACTGGGGCAGCTTTCGGGGTCAGGGACCGGACAAAATCGGTATAGAATCGGTATAGAATTTGACCCTCCTCTTATTAAAAAACCGATAAAGCGGTAAAATAGAAATATACGTTTGACTTCCTTCGGCCTTAGGACCATGTTGTGTGTAGAAAGGCCGAAAACAAAATTAAAATAATTAATGAACAAAACTATGACTAAAAACGCCAAAATTTACGCCGTAATCGCCGTTGTAGCGGTTCTTGGGGCCGGTTACGGAGTTTATCACCTCTTAAGCGACAAAGCACCGCGTGGGGCCGAAACAACAGACCTGGCCTCCATTACTAACTTCGACCAGTGCGTCGAAGCAGGGTTCGCCATAATGGAATCTTATCCGGAACAATGCCGGACTTCGGACGGCCGGATTTTCGTCAACGAAAAACCGCCGGTTCAAAGCGAACTGGATAAAGCCGAGCAAGCCATCAGAACGTTCATGGGAGAACCGAACTTGGAATTGAAATATACCGGCCAGAATAATCATCCCTCCAACTTCGCGATCCTAAGCAACGTTAAACAAAACGACGGCGGATTTACGGCCGACAATCCTGAAGAATGGGATCGACCGGTTTACATCTTCCAGCAAACGGATTACATCAACGACCGCTGTGAAGTTTATCAATACCAGGTAACGCAGAAAACAAATCAGGTTGTGGAAATTGGAATCGTCTACCCGATTGAACGCAGCGCCACCGTACCGGGAAATTGTCCTGGCAACGGCTCGCTGGACTGGCCTTTAATGAGCAAAGACGAAATCGAACAGGCCGCGTTCGCATATCTCGGCCATGATCCGGAACACACCAAATTCATGATAAGGTCGGACATTCAGCTGCAATACATTCCAAGCAAACCCGGAACGGAAAACCCGGCAGCCAACGAATGGCGCTGGGAGGATACTGGCTACAAACTTCCGGAGGGGCTCATGGGCGATCCCTGGCCTTATCCGACTATGAGAATAATAATGTCGGCCGGTGGCAAACTGGTTTACTACCTGAACACCACCGAACTCTTTGACTAATATGAACCAGGAAGTACAACCAAAACTCAAGTACTTCCTCTACGCTCGAAAATCTTCAGAACAAGAAGACAGACAGGTCCTTTCGATCGATTCGCAAAAGAGCGAACTGGAAGCGCTTGCCAAAAGAGAAAAGCTCCAAATCGTGGAGCGCCTGGAAGAATCATATTCGGCCAAAGCGCCGGGACGCGAAATTTTCAATCAGATGATCAAACGGATTGAGAAAGGCGAAGCCGAGGGCATCATCGCCTGGCACCCAAACCGCCTTTCCAGAAATTCCGTGGACACCGGCTACCTGGTTTATTTAATGGACCAAAACCGGCTGCTTGAAATTAACACGCCGGGCCAATCGTTTAAAAACACTCCCAACGACAAATTTTTGCTCAACCTACTTTGCAGCCAGGCCAAGCTGGAAAACGACAACAAAGGCATAGACGTCAAACGCGGACTCAGGCGCAAAGTGGAAATGGGCTGGCATCCTGGGCCGGCGCCCGTAGGCTACAAGAACACGCCGGATAAATTAAAAGGCTTTCGGACGATCCGCAAAGACCCGCGAATGTTTCCGATCATTCGGAAAATGTTCGATATGCTTTTAAGCGGCGACTTCACCGCTCCCCGTGTTCATGAGATTGCTATTAGTAATTGGGGAGTAAAGAAATTAGCACGAAGCGGGTTCTACCGCGTGCTTTATAATCCCTTTTATTACGGCTGGTTCGAATGGCCCAGAGGCAGTGGCAATTGGCACAAAGGCAAACATGAGCCCATGATCACGCGCGACGAGTACGATCGAGTCCAAAAAATGCTTGGCCACGGGAGCAAGCCCAAACCGGAAACACACACCTTCGCTTATACCGGTATGATCCGTTGCGGCGAGTGCGGCTGTATGGTGACGGCCGAGAATAAAATCAAAAAGAATAAAAACGGCAACGTTCATCACTACACGTATTATCACTGCACCAAGCGCAAAGGCCCGTGTAGTCAAAAATGCATTGAAGTGGATGAGTTAGAAAAGCAGATTAAAAAAACGCTAGCTAAAGTTCAGCCACCGGAAGAATTCCATGGCTGGGCCATGAAATGGCTTAGAAACGAAAACGAGCGCGAAGCCGGCGATCGCAATGCGATACTTTCCAACCAGCAAAAGAATTACGAAGCCTGCGTTAAAAAATTAGACGCTTTGATAGACATGAGAGCGTCGGGAGAAATCAGCGAGGAAGAATTCAAGAAAAAGAAAACGGAAATCAGCCAGGAAAAAATCAGACTACATGAATTATTGAACGACACGGACAGCCGCGTGGACAGCTGGCTTCAGACGGCCGACAACGTCCTGACCTTCGCCGGCGACGCCAAAGAAGCATTCACAGAACGGGGCCAGCACGCGAGAAAAGTTATTTTATCCGCCTTAGGTTCGAACCTCCTCTTAAAAGACAAAAACATAAGAATTGACACGGATTCTGCGCTTCTGCCGTTAATTCTTGTCTCATCCGGGTCGAATCGAAAAAACGGACGGTTAGAACCTGCCCAAATAGGCTCTAATAAAGAGAAAAGCCGAGCTTTTAACTCGGCTAATCCCACATGGCTCCGGGGGAGGGATTCGAACCCACGACCAATTGGTTAACAGCCAACTGCGCTACCGCTGCGCTACCCCGGAATATTTGGCCTGCCAACCGAAGCTTGAAGACCAAACGATATTGCTAAAGCTATTTGCCGTCCTTTGCTAAAGCTTCGGACGGCAACCTTCGCTAGTGAAGGTTGGTAGCGGGGGCCGGACTTGAACCGGCGACCTCCAGGTTATGGGCCTGGCGAGCTGCCAACTGCTCTACCCCGCGTCGATAATAATTGTCAATTAATTAACAATTAGTCAATTATTCTATTAACTATTATTTTTGGTGGACCGTACAGGAATTGAACCTGCGACCTCTTCCATGCCATGGAAGCGCTCTAGCCAGCTGAGCTAACGGCCCTTACACTTAATTGCTCATTAGTTTAAAGGAAGAATTGAATGGTCGGGGTGAGAGGACTTGAACCTCCGACCTCACGCACCCCATGCGCACGCGCTAGCCAACTGCGCTACACCCCGATAATAAAAAATAATTTACAAACTTTTTAAACTACAAAAGGTATCCGCTAGCCCCAACCAAAGGCTGGTCGCCTTCTGGGCGAAACTCGCCTGCCATGACAGGCATATCGGGCAGGTCTGCCGTAGGCGTGCTGGGCGGAGCGCTACCCCGGAACGTATTAATTGTTAATTATCCTTCAATTCATTAAATGGTCGAAGTCCGAGGCAAGGCCGAGGAAGCAGACCATGAGCGGAGTCCCGCTCAGCGGGACAGAGTTGAATGGTAGCAGGGGTGGGAGTTGAACCCACGACCTCGGGCTTATGAGTCCCACGCTCTAACCAAACTGAGCTACCCTGCCATGATTAATTGCTAATTGGTTGATGGGTTGATTTATTATGGATAAAGGCCACGAGTAAGTTCTAAACTTATCGAATGACCAGTCTCAAGTGGTACCGAAGAGAGGACTTGAACCTCCACGGCCTTGCGGCCACTGGATTTTGAGTCCAGCGCGTCTGCCAGTTCCGCCACTTCGGCATAATAAATATGATAGAATATTGGGTTTCAGATCAAGGGGTCTTTGATGAACACAGATGATTCTACAATAAAAATATCTTTAAGTCAATGCCTCATACTAAGGTTTGAAATTATCCCTAGTTTTTTTTAAAAAAACGAGGCCAAAATTGCTTTTGGCCCCAGATCAGAAGCGCCGGCTAGGCGGCAGGACTGTCAGGATACCATGACGCTTGTTGCAGTACATGACTCTGTACCATCGGCCGTTGAGGCAGACCTCCCAGATGCTTATTCGCTGGCTTTTGCGCAAGATGAATTTGGCACTTGGTCCTTGCCCTCGCCTGATCATCTTTGCTATGGTCATCATCTCTTCCCTTGTCAAAACCTTGTCGTAGCGTTGTTGTGATCGCAACCTGATATGTTTGCGAACAGTGATCATTGGTTTTGTGGCCAAGAGGTGCCTCCTTTGAATCAGGATCCCATTGATGAACGAACCTTTACTATCTTAATATATTTATTTTGATTGTCAATAAGCTTATTTATTGGTTGCATAAAGTATATATTATGTTATACTTTTTAGCGTGTTCTTTCTGTCTTTTGGGTTTCTGCCTTTACGAGGAGGTGCGCCAGATGTTGCGAGGATTCAAACCACTACCAAGAGATCCCACAATTTGTCTCTGTCGCAATCACCACGACATCCATTTGGGTCCGGCTGACGTCGCCTTCCAGTGCGCCAGCGGCCTGTGTGGTTGTCACTGTTTCGAATGCCCGCAGTGCCACCTGCCCATTGTGCGCAGCCGCATGTCGGAACACCGGCAGTATTACTGTCGGGGTGTGTCACAAGCTCATATCCCCGATGTCTCGACGGTCGGTTTGGTGGCTGTGTTCGAGCTCCGCTAAGGCGGAGCTTTTTCTTATGTTACTATTTTTATTAGATAATTGTCGTAGGAGCTAAATCGGATATTTTCAGCATTTGATAAATATCTGATAAAATTTTATACTTAAAGTAAGATGTTAGAGGTTCGATGGCTTATCGGATTTACTAAATAAATGAGGCAATATCATAAAACCGGAAATCGTAAAAATAGGCCGGCTTATCGCACGCCAGCAAATTTTATTATTCGACGTAGCCAAATGAGCCGTCAATTAGAAAATAGGGTTTGAAAAATGAGAATTTTATCATTTAATGTTAATGGCATCAGAGCCATAGTTAGAAAAGGTTTTACAAATTTTTTGCGTCAAGACAAGCCGGATATTTTTTGTCTGCAGGAGATAAAGATTTCTCATGCCGCTCGCGCCCAAGTGGAGTTTGATTTTGCCGCTTATCAGGAATTTTGGCATCCGGCCATAAGGCCCGGCTATAGCGGTACGGCTACATTGGTGCGACAAGGTATCAAAGCCAAGTCCTTGCTTGCGCCAGCCTGGGATAAAGAAGGCCGTGTCCAGATATTGGACATGGGCAAATATTACTTAGCCAACATTTATTTTCCCAATGCCGGTAATAATCTGCAACGTTTAGCTTGGAAGATAAAGTGGAATGATAAACTATTGCTTTATCTAAAAAAGATAAAAGCTAAAAAGCCGGTGATAGTTTGCGGCGATTATAATGTCGCTCATCAGGAGATAGATCTAGCCAGGCCAAAGGAGAACGTCGGCAATGCCGGCTTCACTCCCCAAGAGCGAGCTTGGCTGGATAGATTTTTGAGTAGCGGCTTTAAGGATACTTTTAGGGAATTACATCCAGATAAGATTCAGTATTCTTGGTGGAGCTATCGTACGGCCGCCAGACAGAGAAATATCGGTTGGAGGATAGACTATTTTTGTGTATGTGATAAAATATTAAAAAAGGTAAATAATGCTTTTATTTTAGATAAAGTATCAGGTTCGGATCACTGCCCAATAGGTATAGAAATTTTATTTTGATATAATAATTAATTTATAAAGAAATGTTTAAATATAAAAGATTTTTTCTATTATTCCTAATTAGTTTTGGTCTAGCATCTGCCTTCTTCTATTTCACCACCAAGACTAATGCAGCCACCTCTCTTGTCTCTCGCCTTTCAGGCTATATCC
>JBAZKF010000007.1 GCA_041650895.1 Patescibacteria group bacterium
CCCGCTGATATCCATTGTCTCGCCCACAGGAGAGACCAACGTCGGGCTTGGCACGCGGAAGACCACGACATTGGCCGGCTGAGAAGGCTGTCCCTGCGCCGAGGTCGAAGCGGTCTTGTCTTGCGCCACGCCAACCCTTGCGCTCAACAGAAAAACCATCACCGAAGCTAAAAAGTAGATTTTAGATAGCATGGTTGTTTATTCCAAAGCGAGGTTCTGTTTAGCCTTATACTTCCAACGCAACTTATTGAAAAAAAGGGTAACTGGAAACGGTCTTGTTAACCTTTAATTTTTAAAAAAATTAGAATTTAAATTTTACTTTGTGATGCTTTTTACCAACCATGCAATCAAATTGAAGTATAAAATAACGCGCGATGATTCCATTCCTCCTATAGTTTCTTAATTCCATAATTAAGGTGCGCAAGGCCTGATCGTCGTAATCTACACGTAAAGGAAAACCCGTAATGGCTTCTTGTTGAGTGTCAATGGTAATGTAAAAACGAAAAAAGGGATCCCCGGCTTTTTCTGCAAATTTAAGTGTGTAGCCCCCCGTAGAAATATCTCGATCTGCGTTCGGGTGGGCTCTTATCTGACGAGAAAGAACAAGAGATAAATCTGTGATATAAATTCTTTCTCCTGTATTGTTTTTTATTCGGAAAATTAAGTAGGGACAGCTCTCGCCCGTAGGTATAGTTCCTCTTGAAGAGTCAATCAAAATCTGTAGATTTCTAATTCCACGAATATATCTTTTGTTCCAAATAATCAATGCTAAAGGCCATACTATAAGTGTAAATATAATAGCTAACCAATTAGGAACATCATGTTCTTTTAAATATTCCCACCAATTCATTGCTATATAATCCTTTTCTGAACCTAACTCTTTACTTCGTTGTCGACCGCAGACTAGGCACTCATTGGGGTCAGATCTCAACCTTAAAGATTTGAATCTTGATTGAAGCCGAGCTTCGATCAAATCTCAAATGGTACAGTTTTTGGGAATGAAATCCTCTATGCTCATCCATAAATTGATGATTCATCATGTAGCCTCAGCACTAAGATTGAGTAACTACGGTAAATGCAGTGCAGTCCATTTTGCTCCGCCAGGGTCTTATGCCAACTCTCCCAACGACGCCAGTTGGGCGCTTTGCCGCTAAAATTGAACGGTTGTTTACAAAGATTTCTATCATTTCATTACCCACCAGCACCTTAAAATTTAATGACGTTGCTTTTTCAATTCTTAATTCAACAGCTTCTGTAATATGTTCATAATCACGGTGGGCCGCGTTTCCTTGAAAGCCTATGCGCTCAAGCAATATGTCTGAGCCCGAAATCAAAATATTATAATAGCGCGGGAATTCTTTATCTTGGTTCCATCCGAATATTATTCCAGCGTTCATACCTAAACTTTCTCCCTTGACCGGATATGAGAAATTCGTGAACTCTAGTTTAGTATTAATCTCAAAAGGTACGTCACCATACTCATCTCTTGAAATCAAATAAGCTTGCTGACCGGAACCGATTATCCGCGCATTGGCTTCATCAAAGATCCAATCGCCAATTTTTATTAATCGATTCCAAATATCGTGTTCAAGAAAATTTTCTTGTTTATTGACCTGCTTATCTTTACCGCTGGTTGTAACTCGCTTACGATCCCCCGCCGCTCTTTCAATAATTACTTCTGCGACTCTGACAAAAACCTTCTCTCGATCTCCCTCCCTAGCTGAAATCAATGGTTCAGATGGATTATTTACTGCCTGAAACTGTGATAAATGAGTATCTTTCAAAAATAAACTTGGACTAGCAATAATAGGCAATATTAAAGCGCCTTCTTCTTCAGCCGCTTTCAACAATGGAGGCAATTCATTCGTACGGATAAAATCAGATGCTAAAAAATCCGCACTCACAATAAGCACGGCAATGTTTGCCCTTTTTACCGCTTCTTGAATTTCTTTGCGCCATTTAGAGCCTGGTTTTATTTTTGTATCCTCCCAAATATCAATCTCATATTGTTTATGAAGCGGCGATAGATGAATTATAAGTCGATCTAACCATCTTCTATCAGCATGGGCATAACTTACAAAAACACTAATTAGTCTATCTTCTGAAATTGGCATGTCGCTTACCTCTCATGTTTATTCTGTTGGCGATACGCACTATCACAAGTTCCTCTTATTTTCTCTCTAACAACAATTCTATTCGTACGTTATCACCATCTAATAAAGCATATGGCCCAACCAACTCTCGTGCCGCAACTATCTCGATTATACCTTTGGGCACCCTAGAACCTATTCTTCTGAATATCCAACACTCAATAGGTTGAGTAAATTTTTCGCATGATAAGATACATCGCCAGGCTTGACCATCGCCGATATACTCCGGCATCCCCACCAATTCAGTTTTTGGAATTACAAAATTTGGCTGAGGATTCCCTTTATCAAGTTCTTGCTGTAAATTTTCTGGCCTATCAATTTTTATATTAAGAGAGCCTGGAAAAAGAAAAACACCAAAGTACTTCCGAAATATTTCTTTATTCTCATTAATCAAAATATTGAATCTGCCAACAGTATGAATTAAATTTAATTTCCCATCAAACATCATATTTTCTATCCTTTAAGATTCCCCATATCATTTTGATCGAAGCTGAGCTTCGATCAAATCTCACTATTTCTTTAATCTATTCATTATTTCTTGAATAACTTCTTGCTCTATGATCCCCTTAGATTTAAAAGTGATCCATTTTTCATAATTTTCGCCTTCTATATGTGCTGTAACAATAATCCTTGTTTTGTCTGCGCTTTCTTCAGACACAACAACATTCAGCGAATATCGTGCATCGCGGAAAGGTATAATTTTATAAGTGAAATAGGCAACTTTTTGAATACGAGAAGGTATATTGAAACCACCCTGTAATTCAACCGATTGAGTAGAAATTATGCCACTATTTTTGTCAGCAGTTATTATGGGCAAACCTCTTTCTGATACAGCTGCTATTGCGGCACCCCACACCTCATCTCGAGACTGGTTTATCACATCCGAATTGTTTATTGGATTATCAGGCACCTGTTGAACAGTAGCACAGCCACTTACCAATGCTGCCATAACAACCGAATAAATCAGTCTTTTCATATTTTACTCTCCGTCAAACCCGCCGATACTATCGAATCCGTCTTATCAAACCGGCCGCAAAATGCGACCGGTTCCATCGGAAATAACATTATTTCAAAGGGTTATTAGTACCTAGCCCTAAATTCACTACCTGATTATTTTTCTTTAAAAAAATTCTCTAATTCTTGAATACGCTTGTCTTCAGTATCTTTGTTAAAAAATTTAGCATGGTTTGTCAGAAGATAAGCTAATTGATTCTGCAGAGCGTCTTTGATTTTCTCGGCTAAATTCGTATCAACATCAGTTATAACGTATATCTTTTCCCTTTCAGTAAATTGTATTAACCCTATTGAAGTACAGGCTACCATAAATCCGTGCGTATAGCTTTGATCGAGTTTCAAATCTTCTATTTTAAAAGCAATTCTGGTATCTTTCGCTAACTTGCAAGAATAAAGAAACAGCAAACCATTGTATGAACATTTTTTCAAAAATCTACTTACGACTTCTCCGTTAATTTCAATGACTGTTTTCTCCCGATAATCCACTTTTTGCTCAGAAATCTTTGATAGTAATTTTTCTTGCCCTTCCTGAAAGTTTGTCGCTAAACATTCAATCAACGTAGGAATCTTTTCTATTTTTGCCTCTATCCCAAGAGTAGCCTCTTGCAGTTTATCTGTAGCTTCACAAATCTTACTTGAAGCAGTTTGTAAATCTCCTGCGCTCTTTGAAAAGCTAAAATTTGAAAAAATTGCAAATATAATAGCTATCAATGAAAGGAATAGGGATGTCAATGTCAAACCAAATGAAATAAGGCTTGCGAGATTGGGAATAGCGCCCCACTCAGTGGTAAGCAGAGCTACAATAATTATCATACTAATCAAAAGCAAGTAAAACAGGTTATAACGATAATGCAATTTGCTATTCTCATTCATAAATCCTCCTTAATAATCCTTCATGAACTCGTCAACTACTTATTTTCCAAAATTATGCGGAATTCTTCAGCCCGCGAGGAATCCTCTGAACCATGCTTAGCTAACTTTTTATGCTAATAAAACATCTTCAGTTTGGACCGTCCCGCCCATCCAGGTTTAAACGAGACCGCACGGGCTCGCAATTCCTTTCACTGCATCAAAATCTTATCCATTTCTTGCTGTGTAGAAAAATAAATCAAGGTTCCATCTTTTTTCTTATGCCAATACTTACCTTTATCTTTGTGAGCATCATCCGTTAACCCAAAGTATTCAGGATATTTCTCAATATATCCTCTCGTATCGATTGAACTTTGTTCGTCATGAGTCTTCTTTTCGACTTCTGAACTACCTAGTGGCTTAAATTTAATCACAGCAGCTCGGACACTTTTACCATAAATCGGAATGCTTGTTCCAGGATTAATCGTGGTACGGGATTGCCCATGGGCGCGTCCATAAATCTGACCACGAGACTGTCCATAAACATAATTCCCGGAGCGATAAGCAGAGCCGTAAGTTGAGGTAGTGGCTGAACCATAGACAGATGAAGTTGTCGATACTGTAGTCGGAGTGTTGTAGGTGCCACGATATGGTGTTTCCTGGCTCTGAATAACAATAGCGTCTCCCCCAATCTGCGCAGCATATTCACGCATTCTTTTCCCCATGCCACTCCAACTAGAAGCAGGCGCCCCATCACCACCTACCTCACCTATTACTTCATATGGAGTAGGTGGGAAATTATTATAAATTGGGATAGTTTCTGCACTTGTAGCTGCATAATTACAATTAGGATACTTTGAGCAATAAAAACTAGCACACCCACTCATAAATATTGCTATGGCGAATAGACAGATCAATCTTTTCATCTTAATTCCTAGCGCAAACAAAAACGCCCTGAATTTATCAGGGCGTTTTTTTGGATTCGTTAGTCAGATTCGGATTTCATAAAAAATCCGGGTTAGGTTGTCAGGTCATCGCCCCGACACCAAATCGCTGCGCGGATTTCACCGAAATCCGCTTGCAGGTATCGGGATTAATTCGCGCAAATCATTTACGTCGCGCTTCGCGCTCCGTAAATGATGCGCTCATTAACATTTCGTGTATCCGCACGCAGAACACTTGACACAACCTTCTTCGTGCCGCACAACGCCGCCGCAATCGGGACAGACGCCGACGATGTTGCCGGTGATATGGCGCTCAAGCTGTTCTTCACTCTTGGAAACCTGGCTGTAGAGCTCTTCGCTCATCTGGTCGACCGCGGCAGCAACCTTGGCTTCGACCTTGGTCTCGATCTTGTCGTTCACCAGCCTTCTTTCGATGACGCGGGCGATGGCGTCCGCGCAGGAGAAGATACGACAACCCTTTTCCCACGATGGGGACGGGCAGCGGATGGAGCGGAGCTGTTCGATGATGACCTTGACGTCAACGCTGGAACGCAGCGCCAGGGACACCAGGCGACCGATGGCTTCCAGCTGGGAGGCCGCGCATCCGCCTGCCTTGCCCATCGACATAAAGACTTCGAACGGACGGCTGTTCTCGTCCGTATTGATCGTGACATACAGGTTGCCGCAGCCTGTGGACACCTTGGTCGTCGTGCCCATGACGACTTCGGGCCTGGGCCTGGGGCCTATTTTGCCTTCGGCGACCTTGCCTTCCTTCTTCGCCGTATCTTTCGTGCCGACGCTCAAGACCTGCTCGCTGCGGCTGTTATCGCGATAGATGGTCAGGCCCTTGCAGCCCATTTCGTAGGCGAGCATATAGGCATGGCGCACGTCGTCGATCGACGCGTCTTCGTGGAAGTTGATGGTCTTGGAAACGGCGTTGTCCGTGTATTTCTGGAAGATGGCCTGCATCTTGATGTGCCATTCGGGCGTGATATCGTGGGACGTCACGAACGCGCGGCGGACCTCGGCCGGGACCTCTTTCATCTCCTGGACAGAGCCTTTCTCGGCGATCTTCTCCATGAGCTTGCGCGTGTAAAGCCCCTTCTCCTCCATCACTTCCCTGAACGCGGGCTCGACCTCCATCATCTTGTCGTTGTCCAGGACGTTGGCGCGCTGGTAACAGAGCGCGAACATCGGCTCGATGCCGGAAGAGCACGGCCCGGCGATGATCGAGATCGTGCCTGTGGGCGCGATGGTGGTGAGCGTCGCGTTGCGCAGGCGCAGGTTGCTCGCCTCAAAAATGCTGCCCTTATACGCCGGGAAGGTGCCGCGGGCGCGCGCCAGGTCCAAAGACTCCTTGCGGGCCTCGGCCTGGATGAAAGACATGACCTTTTCAGCCAGGGCGATCGCCTCCTCGGAATCATACGGGACCATCATCTTGGCCAGGGCGCTCGACCAGCCCATGATCCCTAAGCCGATCTTGCGGGTCTGCTTGGTCATCTTGTCGATCTGGGGAAGCGGATACTTGTTGACGTCGATGACGTTGTCCAGGAAGTGAACGGAAAGATGGACGATCTCTTTGAGCCTGTCCCAATCGATCTCGAGCTTGCCGTCTGCCTTCTTCAGGAGCGCGTAGAGGTTGATGGAGCCGAGGTTGCAGCTCTCGAACGGCAGGAGCGGCTGTTCGCCGCAGGGGTTGGTGGATTCTATCTTGCCTAATTGCGGCGTGGGATTGTTGTTGTTGATGCGGTCGATAAAGATGATGCCGGGTTCGCCGTTCTTGTGGGCCATCTTGACCATAAGCTCGAAGACCTCTTTGGCCTTGAGCCGGTGGACGGCCTTGTGGGTGTTGGGGTCGATCAGGTCGTATTCTTCGTCTTTCGTGACCTTGCGCATGAAATCTTCGGTCACGGCGACGGAGATGTTGAAATTATTGATCTCTTTGTCGTTTTCTTTGCAGACGATGAAATCCATGATGTCCGGATGGTCCACGCGCAGGATACCCATGTTGGCGCCGCGCCTGGTGCCGCCCTGCTTGACCGCCTGGGTGGCGGCGTCAAAGACTTTCATGAAAGAAACAGGGCCTGAGGCGATGCCGCCCGTGGAACGGACGGTCGAAGAACGCGCCCGCAGGCGCGAAAAAGAAAATCCCGTGCCGCCGCCCGACTTGTGGATGAGCGCGGTGAACTTGATGGAATCGAAAATGCTGTCCATCGAATCTTCGATAGGCAGGACAAAACAGGCGGAGAGCTGGGAAAGGTCGCGGCCCGCGTTCATCAGGGTCGGGGAGTTCGGCATGAACTCCAGGTTTTCCATCATCTCGAAAAATTTGTGTTCCAGGGCGGCGACATCGTCCTCGGTCTTGCGGTAGAGGCGGTCGGCGGCCGCGATCGCCTTGGCCACGCGGGTGAACATCTCCTGGGGGGTCTCAACGACCTTGCCGTTTTCGTCTTTTTTAAGGTAGCGTTTTTCGAGGACTTTGAGAGAATTATCGGAAAGCTTTAGCGCCATGAGTCGCCTCTCCTTTCGCTGCGGACGGCAGGATGAAATGGGTTGGAAATCTATCTTTTAAATCCCTCTAGCCGGTTTATTTTATTCTTTTGAAAAGTGCTTTTCCAGATTACCGCTGCTTAAGAGCTTTGTCAATAGAAAATACCATATATTGGTATTTTTTATTCCGATACCACAATATTTTGATGTCTTGGAGGATACCCTCCCCTCGCGTTTTGCAGCTCTCGACGGTGGATGCGGTTGTTTTGGAAGGAAAAAATTACCCCAGATTCGGCTTGCGGCCGTGGTTAGCTTTTTTTGAACGCCAATTCAACTTGCCAAGTCTTTTACGTCTGCCTTTACCCATGATTTTCTCCCGGATCTTCCTGCCTTGAAAAATTTTGCTTCGTCTTTTAAATTGTGTTCTTCATTCTACAACTAAAAATTGTTTTGTCAACCGTGCAAATCTGTTTTTTTTAAAATGAAACAAACCATCTTTGCCTGTCTCGTCAAGACGCAAAGATTGCCAAACATGCAGACGGTTGTTATCATAAGAGGTATGCAGAGCCGCCTTTTTTCCTTCGCCATCCTTCTGCGCGGGGCCATCGCGGTGGTCGCCCAGGCGCTTCTGGTGCGCGAACTCCTTGTCGTCTTCTACGGCAATGAGCTGACCTTCGGCATCATCCTGAGCGCATGGCTGGTCTGCGGCGCTTTGGGAAGCATGGCGGCGGCTTACCTTTATCAGCGCGCGAGCGCGCCTGCGGCCCTCTTCGGCGCGCTGCAGCTTCTCTCCGGGGTGTGGCTGGCCGCGGCCGTCATCCTTGTGCGTTCCTCGAAAACCATTCTATCCGTGCCGTTCGGCGAAGTCTTGAGCCTGGGGCAGATCGTCCTTATCACGTTTGCCGCGCTTTCCGTCTCGTCTTTTTGCGACGGCGCGATGTTCAGCGTGGCGTTCCGCAACGTCAGGTCCGTCGGCCGCGTCTATGCGCTGGAGTGCGCCGGCGCGCTCGTTAGCGGCGGGCTGTTCAGCTTTGTCTTGATCAGGGTATTCACCAGCCTCCAGATCGCCTTTTTCGTCTGGGCGGCTGCCGCGGCCGTCGCCTTCGGGCTGTTTTTGGGCGCGCAAAAAAAGGGATTGGCCGTCCTGTCGTTCCTCATCTTGTGTTACGGCGCGACAGGTCTGATCTATGCCGGCGGGCTGCAGGACAAAACGCTTGAGCTCCAATGGCAGGGACAACGCCTCACCGCCTATGAAAACTCCGTCTACGGCAATATCGCCGTCATCCAGAAAGAAGAACAGCGCACGGTCTACTACGACGGCCTGCCTTTGGTCAACGTCCCTGCGCCCGAGGATTATTTCACGCAGGACTTCATCCACCTGCCTATGCTCGCCGCGGGCCGCGCGGCCTCCGTCCTCTTTTTAGGCAACGCCGCGGGCGGATTGCTCGCAGAAGCCGAAAAATACCCCCTCAAGAAGATCGTCTATGCGGAAACGGACCCCCTGCTGATCGGTGTGCTTCGCTCTCTGAACACCGAACCCGTCACGAGCGAACTCGCCGACAGGCGCCTGACGCTCGAGCTGCTTGACGGCCGCAATTACCTGAGAAAAAAACAGGACACGTTCGACGTCATCTTTGTCAACACAGGCCTCCCCACTTCATTGTCCGTCAACCGCTATGCCACAAAAGAATTTTTCAGCGAGATCGAAGGCCATCTCGACGCCAACGGCATGGCCGTATTCAAAACCTGGGGCTCATTGTCCGCCTTGAGCCGGGAACTGGCCGCGATCAATGCGTCGCTTTTGGCCACGGCAAGGGACGTCTTCGATCATGTCTTTGTCATCCCGGGCGACGGCTACAATATCTTTATCGCCTCAAAAAAACCCGTCATCCCCGATCCCC
>JBAZKF010000008.1 GCA_041650895.1 Patescibacteria group bacterium
TTCAAAGCAGTGGTTAAAGTTTTAATCTGCTTTTTCATGTCTTTTATCTGTTTGGTTACTCCTTTAATTTCTTGAGGGTCTACAAAATCGTTTTGATCTTGTCCTTCTTCATTCTGATCCTGATTCACTTGAATAGGTTGTTTTTGATTATTCGCACTCTGTGAACCAACCTGGATTGTTCTTATTTCCGGAATTACTCCAGCTTCTTTATCTATTCTCTGATTAGGCAAAACTCCTCTTTGAATTTGCTGACCCTCACCTCCTGATGTTGTCTGTCCCGGCTGGTTGATAATCATCTTCTGATCCTGATTCATTGGCTGATTGTTGGGCTGATTTCCATTTTGATTAAAATTCATTCCCGGCTGTTGAGTGCCATTCATTGGTTGACTTTGTATTGGTTGTCCAGGCTGAAAATTTTGCTGATTGTTTGGCATTTGTTGACCTTCATTTCCTTGTAAAATTTGTCCTGGTTGATTTTGCATCGGCTGATTGATAATTGTTTTCTGTTCTTGATTTATCGGGGGTAGGGGTGATAAAATCTCGGCATTTTGAGCAATAGTCCGACTAATTAAAACCGCGCCCGCGGCTATAGAAGCCAAACCGATCGCTAAAGGAATTTGAATAAAAGCTTTTTTGTTGATTTGCATAAATTTATTATTATTTAATATATTTAGAAACCTTTCTACCTTTAATAGTAAACCAAAATAAAACATTTGACAAGTGGATAAGGGTGGGCTAATTTTTAAGCGAAAATCTCCATTTTTCGTTTGTCATATTTATAATTTATTCCTACCTCATTTATTAAAATTTCTAACGGGGCGAATTATATAAATTAACAATAAGCTAAAGCCCCAGCTTTTTTATTAAGCTAGGGCTTTAAAATCAATATCCTATTTTAACAATTATTTTGCGGCTAAGAATTTCGGTGTGACCAAATTTTCGGCAAAATCAGAGATTGTTCCGCCGTCAGAATAAATTTCAGCCTTGGAAATAGTCATTACCGGCGCTTTACTATAACCATTATTGGTTAAAGCTTTGGCGGATAATTTATATTTCTTGCCATTCTGAATCAGATAAATCTGAGAAGTTCCGGTATATTTGACCAGTGTTCCATTAGGATGTTTAGTCGTGGAATCAATCGTATCGCCTAAAGGATAATTAAATTTGGATAATAAATCATCGGGCACCCAAGTTACCAATTTCCATTTCGGATCATTGAAAAGTTTCTGATAAATCGCTGAAGATTTTACCGGTCTTAATTTACCGTCAGAAACCATGAATACTGCCGAAGCGCTCAGACCATGAAGTGATGTGGTCTTGCCTCGGAATAATGAACCGTCACGGAATGTCATTGCTATGCCCGTAGAATATTTTGATAATTCTTCCGGAGTAACTTTCTTGACTGTAGAAAAATTGGACGGATAACCCCAAGAGAGATAAACATTAAGATGCGGAAAAACATGTGTTTCATTATTTAAAATCATATAAACTGCGCCTGATTGAGTAGTACAGGTCGGACAAATAACCAAATCTCTATTCTTGAGATTATAAGTTATAACCTCTGCTGTTTCTTCTGATTCAGAAATAATTATTGCGGAAATTATTGAAGAGAGATTAAAACTCTTGTCTCTGAAACGGATATAAACTACTTTTTCTCCTTTACCGACTGGCAATAACCAAGAACGAGTAGCTTGATACGGTTCCCAATTAATACCGGCAAAATCAACCGTATTGCTAATCATCATTTCCGCGGCATCAGTAGCAGTAATATTTAAAGAAACACTTCTTATGGTAGTTTTCGCGGCACCACTATTTATCTTTAAGGATAAATCTTTCGGTCCAGAAGAACCAGCATTGCCGCCGCCACCTGAACTGCCACTCATTGGCGTAGAATCATTTCCACCGGCAGTGACGAATTTTCCTCCGGTAATACCGCCCGGCGTAAAGTGATTTGTGGTAACAATTATTACATTATTAGTCGCATCGCGAACCACTGATTTATAATTCTCCCAAGTGTTTGTGGTGTCATCAAAATATTTTGGCGTAATATCAGCTTCAGTATATCCATAATCTGTAATTAAATCAGGATCATAAGGGAATGTAATCTTTACGTCATTATCAAATTGAGTAATTTCTTGACCATTAGAGTCCTTGGCCGTGAAATCATAGTTAACGCCAAGCGGTTTATCTTTAGCATCCGGTTTCACTGATACTGTAGTTTGATTTTCATCACCAACAGTCGGCGTAATAGTTACGGTAACCGTACCGCTGCTGGCTAAAGCTCCGGCTGGAATTTCAAGCGTCAGACCATTTGTGAGTTCAATCGTTTTACTATCTGAAGCGCTGAAAGTCGTAGTTTTAGCTTCCGGGACGGAAAGACCAGTAGTAATAAGAGTTAAATTCTTAGTTTGAGCGCCAGCTACAGTTATAACTTCAGTCGCAGCGCTTTCATAAAGAACTCCATCAATTTTGGCCGTGGCCTTAACATACCATGTTTCACCGGATTTAACTTTTAAAGTATAAGTTCCGTCAGAAGCCATTGTACCGGTTCCCTTATCCTCGGACCAAGCTTGTATCATGGCTTGTTTTTTAACGCTGTCTAAAGTAACCTCACCGGTAATAGTGGCATCTGATAAACTGAATTGAAGGTCTTTGCCTGTTACATTAGTATCACCAACGGTTACACTGAGTAGTGGCGGGTTAATTAAATCTCTCGCATCCCAAGGAGGAATACCAGCACCGATTTTAAAAGTACCACTGGTAACATTTAAAGTATAAGTGCCATCATTGCCAGTAAAAGTACCAACACCTAAACCGCCCGGACCCTTAAAATCATTTTTAGTTGTTTCATCACCAAAGTCAGCATAAACCCAAACTCCACTTATACCAACATCATCCGGATCAGTAATTGTACCACTGATTGTTTTATCAAGTTTTTTAAGTTGGAAATTACGAGTAGTTGTGCTGTCGGCAATAACAGTTGATTTTACATCCTCGGATACTATTTTGTATTTATCATTATCATCTCCAAAGTTCATCATCGGATCAATAAAAGCATCAACATACCAACTGCCTGCTGAAACTTTTAATGAATATTTATCATTAACGCTGCTCGGAGCAAATTCTGTTTGCGACCAGCCGCCATTTTCTTTATCACCATTGATAAAAGCGCGAACACCGGTCACTACCGTATCTGTTCCAGCAGTATAAGAACCATCGCTGTTGGTATCAAGATAAAACTTACCTTCAATCGTGGCATTATTCGGCGCCACCACTAAAGTAGTTTCTTTACATCCGGTTGTTTCATCTGTGCAAGTATCGCTTTCGCCAACAGTAACAGTTTTGGTTACAGTTAAAGTATATTTGGAACCCGGAGGCGTATTTAAACCCAACTCATAACTTCCAAGCGGAACTTTAATTTCAGTGTAACCATTGGCTAATCCTCCGCCGGCAAAACCGCCTTTATCCATACCAGCTCCCATTGCTCCGCCGCCGCCGCTGCCGCCACCTACCGCTGAACCCCCACCTCCTGCATCGCCGCTTCCGCCTTCCATCATTTTTGGATCGCCGAAATCAATAAAATCATTAACTGTCGGATCAGTATCTTTAACCCAAACACCGCCCCAAATGTCAGAAATACGATTACCGTCAGCGTCTACTATTTTTACTTTAAGTAAGCCATCAGCTACTTTTAATAAAAAGTCATTATTATCAGAAGTTTGATTGGCGGTTATTGTTACTTGTTGCGGACCGCCTTGATAAATATATTGAGTTGACATCGGCATTATCATTACGCCCCAATTTCCTTCACTGACTGTTAAATCAAATCTGCCCGTATTAGTAGCAGTCATTGTATTGGCCCAACCCGGTCCATTCATTTGCCAAGCATTAACCATTACACTACCAATCGCATTACCTGCTGAATCAGTAACAGTTCCTTTGATATGTGAATTTTTTGCTGTCAAAATAAGCGTGCCTGCATCAGTAGTTTGAGTAGAAATAGCCTTAATTTTAACCGGAGTGGAACCGCCATAGCTCTGACCTTGCTCTCCCCAATTTGGATTTGCCACTAAATCATAAGTACCGGCCGGAACTTTGAAAGTAAAGCGTCCGTCAGAATCAGTATTAGTACCATTGCCTCCGCCCATCATACCGCCGCTATTAGCCATTACCCAAGAATTGGCAATTGCTGTAGCACCGGTTGGATCTTTAACCAAACCGGTAATAATAGCATCGGCCACTTGAACTTCAAAATCCAAACCAACATCAAGTATAGTGGCGCCTCCCGGACAAGTTCCTACTGTACCGCGGCATTCCGTGCTGCCATCTTCGGTAAAAGTAGTTCTCTTTTGCGCTTCATTATAAACCCAATCCGGTTGACCCATACTCCAATCAGGATTTACTCCCAACCACCAGCCGCCGCCGGCGAGTTTTAAAGTATATTCACCATTTGCATCAGTTAATGTTTCAAAATGTCCACCTCCCATATCGCGGTTAGCTTGAACACGGGCATTGGCTACTACTAAACCGCTGCCCTTTTTAGTGACCGTGCCGGTTAAAGTTTTTGTTGGAACAGTTAAAGTAATTAAATTATTTGCCTGAGCCACATTGGCCACTTTGACTGTGCCTACGTCATTAGTAACATCAACGGTTAATCCGCTCGGCTGAATATAAGCTTTTCCACCGCCCCAAGGCAAATTGATTTCCATGGATAATCCGGTGGCATTGGTTAAACCGCCAATTCTGAAATAACCCTGATCATCAGTTGAAGCGCCACCCTGATTTTGCCACATTTGATCATGAATCATAATCCAAGACCATTGTAATGGCTGGTCATCCGCAGTCCCGGCAATATCGTCCGGACCCGGATTCATTACTCTTCCGGTAACCTGCGGTGTGCCAAGAATAAGTTTGCCGTCAGTTCCATAAGTCGTGCCTAAATCTAAATTCGCAGTCCCGGCAGCCACAGCAGAAGAAATCGTAATATTAGAATATTTTTTTGTTGAATAATTGCGATAAACAGCTTGTTCTTCGGCAGTACCCCAACGCGGAGCTTCAATTTCCAAAGCATAGGTTCCGGCCGATACACCACCAAAAGAGAATTGACCATTTTGATCAGTGTTAGTGCCATACCAACCACCCGCACCTTGCATTGGTCCTTCAACATGGAAATTAATCCAAGCATTGGCCACTGTCGTAGTGGTGTTTGGAATAACAACCGTACCGGTAATATTCGGAGTACTTAAAATTATATTTTTAGTTCTGCTTGATTGACTGCTGGTAACTGCAACATTTTGAACAAGTTTTCTCCCGCAAGTAATACTTCCGCAACCATTCCAAGGATTTGCCTCTATTTCATAAGTTCCGACTGCCACGCCGCCAATGGCATAATTGCCGTTAGCATCTGTTTGTGACCATTGAGAACCAGACATTGAACCTTGTAATCGCATATTAATACCAACATTAATTGCACCAATATCAGGGTAACCAGCTGGATCATCGCATTCAGTTTGAGTCACGGCTGAATTATCATCATGTTTTGGTTTGCAAACACGACCGGTCAAACCATTAACTGTCGGGTCGCTTAATAAAACAAGCAAGCTATTATTAGCAATTGTTAAAGCAGTACCCGGGTCTGAAACCTCGGTAATAGTAGTCCCGGCAACATTTACCACCATGCCTTGCGGCGCGGCATAAAGACTGCCATATTGAGTGTTAACATTAAAATTCCAATTGCCCGTAGGAACACTTAAACTAAATGTACCATTACTTTGAGCGCTGGTACCATAACAACCACCAGCTGATTGGTAAGGACAAAAATCAATCCAAATTCCGCTTTGTCCTGTTGTACCGGTTGGATCTTTGACTACACCGGTGACATTGGGCGCTGACAAAGTAAACGCATCATCATCAACACCATCAAGAGTGTCAGCTTGATCTTTTAAATCATTGGATGTATTTGAAGTAATGGAAACGGAAAAATTTCCGCTGGCGCAAGTACCACCGCTTGGCGGTTGAATTTGAATATTATAAGTGCCGATTAATACACCTCCAAAAGAAAAGTTACCATTGGCATCAGTATTTACGCCATACCAAGAACCGTCTTTATTCATATTTACCCAAGCATTCTCTACTGCTATGCCACCGCATTTTACTTTTCCAAAAACATTTGGCAAAGTAAAGGTTTTATTTCCCAAATCAGTAATTTGCCCATCTGTAACATCAATGGCAAATTCCGCAGTTCTTGTTCTCGAATAACCTCTAAAGTCGCCACTGAATGGCGGCTCAAGTTCTAAAATATAATGAGTACTATCTGTTACTCCACCAAAATAAACTACGCCATCAGAATCAGCTTGAGCCCATTGATTATAAGACCAATCCATGGTATGAAGACCAACATTAGCATAAGGCACTGGCAAACCCGGCTGAGGATTACTTGCCGTAGCAGTATCACCTAATGTACCAGGGGCTTTAATCGTTACTTTAACATTTTGACTGGTCAGATTAATATTAATGCCGGCTGCAGTTTGATCTAAAGTTAAACATTGAGAAGTTTTAACACTTTTGTATTGTAAAACTCTGTCTTGATAATCTTTAGGTCTGGCTTCAATTTCATAACATTGGCTGCTGGTATCATTCGGTACATAAAGTTTCCATGTTCCACCTGGACCGGTTGTTGTTCTTTGTTCATAATCCCAAGTATAAGGACGAGCCACCACTTCTACGCCTTCCAATAATGTTGTGCCGCTTGGATTTTTAACCGTACCTGAAAGAGTGGCTGTTCTGAAAGCTTGAGTGGCTAATGTTGCCACCGAACCCACAGTAGCTGTTTGACTGCTTAACTTGGATGGCGCTACGTAAGTCGCGCCGGCCGGTGTACCAAATTGTACATTATAACTTCCGGTTGAACTTAATAATAAAGCATACTTACCATTAGAATGAGTTTCTCCCGGTATAACATTACCCATTTGTCCTGGCGTAAAAGCTTCAACTTGAACCCTATCTATATCACCGGCTGTGTTAGAGGTAAGACTTCCAATAAATATAGCTTGCGTACTATTCCAAATTATGAATGGTCGTGAATCTGAAACACGACGCGTATTTAAATCACTAACTATTATATCTACGCGGCCGTTTAATCCGGTTGGAATCGTAGCCGTAAGTGCAGTGGCTGAGGCGGTTGCAACCGTAGATGTTACGCTTCCTCCATTAAAATTCCAATATATTTCTGTCGCGTCAGTTGAAGTGGCGTAATTAGAACCGGTAATTGTTATCGTATCACCGACATTGCCGCACGGATAATTATAACAAGAATCGGATTCGGTAGTATTTGTTATATAATTGACAATCGGATCAACAGAAGCGCTAACAGTATTGTTGGCAGTAAAATCCTCTATAGTTTGAGTTCCTGCTAAATTTTTAATATCTCCGGCAGTCATCTGCCAAGTTTGACCTTCAGTTAATTTTAAATTTTTTAAACCGTAAATTCTTAAACGATAATCATTTTCGCCCGCCTGAATACTTTGAGTTGACATATCATAAGGACTGAATCGACTTAATGTTCTGTCTGTTAGTCCCGCTCCTGTTTCAAAAATAAAATTACGCAAATCTGTCGCGTAATTGGTTGCACTTCCTGCTTCGGTTGTTGAAGATGGGGTTGTTTCTGCGGAAAATTGTCCGTTGAATGTAATTTCCGCTGA
>JBAZKF010000009.1 GCA_041650895.1 Patescibacteria group bacterium
AAAAACTTCCTGGGGTTATAACATCACATTTAATATGAGATTTTTTAACAAATAATTTGAGATTTTAAAACGGCAATTAAACCGTCAAACCAGGGGTCTTTTTGAGGAATTTTAGAGTAATATTAGAGCGGTATCTGATATTCTTTAGATTCTCAAAAACGACCTCATCCATATCTAATACAACATCTATCGTATTGCTCCAGCCAGCCTCTTTATATTTCTTGTTTTTAGAGGGTAAAAAGTCATTCAATAGAAAATCAGCAGTAATTATTGGGCGTACACTATCTGATATAACTATAATATTAATAGTGATCCCAAGACGGCTACTATACCAATCCTCTACTAGAGACCCGTCTATAGCCTTTTCATTACCACCACCGATAGGTAACCAGCTATATATAACACTATTAGCAACACCCCAATAGCCAATTGTACCATTATCTAAGTAAATTGTATTCGATTGATTTAATCCATATGTGATTTTAGACATCAGCTTACCTTTATTAAGTCCATATCTATTTTATTGTTTACTATATCAACTTTAGCGTTCTTCGCACGATAGTTTTTCTCAAATAATACCAATCGCTTGGATAAATTATCATATTTCGATATATCATGCAACGTGATAGCGCCGGGGTCTGCCTTATTCAAAAAGTAATCATTATATATACTGGCAATCTTTTCAACTAATAATTCGCCTTTAAATCGTGGAAAAAGAGATGAATTGTGTCCACGCCTAATATAATAATAAGCACCAACCATTTCTGACAGGTCAATAGAATAAAAAGGTATATATGTTTCAGTAATTCCCTTCATAATAAATGAATATACTAAATCATCAATAGTTAATGTATCACCGGTTTCAACAAGATTGGTTAAAAATGTAGCAATATCATCAATAATATAATTTACATCAACTTCAGTTGGATAATAAGGTGGATCAGGATAAATTGAACCATCGCCAGGGATAAAACATTTTTTCAATAGATTGCATTCAATTTCGTAATTACAATTAGCATTTAAATTGTTTTTCGTCCCAAATGTTTTCTGAATAGGATCGCCTCCAGAAGCAGGCCAGCCATCGGCAGGTATTAAATTAAAATATAAATTTATATATTGAATCGTATTTTCATTTTCAATTTTATCATAACTCAAAATGTCTGAATTAGCTATGGCTAAGGTTGCGCCTCCACTTCGAGCTACAATATAGACCTTACCTTTAATAATATATATAAAACATCCAAATTCGATCATAAATTGTTTCAAGAATGTTGTACAGAGAGTATCTTCATTTAATCCCTTAATATATAAGTCATCAATGCCATAACTAGTGCCACATTCCTCATCAATTTTTATAATATTGTCACTATCAATAATGACGTCTGAGGATGAAATATATGCCTCACTTAATATATTTTTTAATAATTGAACAAGTAAGACATTATCTGTATATGATGCATCCAAAAGAGTTTTATTGGCTTTGGCGAGATACATTATTGCATCATTTACATCCAGAGTGATATACTTATACTTTAAATTTCCAGTAACTGGTTCTATATAATAGTCAGACTTGCGAATATTTGACCATTCTACGAGACCTCGCCAATAAAGTGAACCATTAAGATTTATATCAACAAATGTTTTATTCTCGGCATTGATAGATTCTATGTTATTTAATAATAATTCGATAGATTCGTGATATTTGAATGTTATTTTGGTGTTGGCATAACGAAATTGATTCTCTCCCGGGTCAATTTCTAATGGGATATTAATTGGTTCAATGTTAGTTATTATAGCATTAATGTTTAAATTGGTAGGTATCCCTGGATTCCAAATTTTTATCATTAATTGGCCAGACGCCGTCTCATAATAGCCTGTACTAGAAGGGAAATAGGCCGCGTAAGGCATTAATTAATCTCTCTTATTTTAAGAATTTTATTACCCTTTTCCACCTTGATCGCCAGCTTCTCGTTATCCAGTTCAGCCCGCAGATCAAGCCCTAAAATCGCATCTTCGATGGCTTTTAACCTATCTTTAATAGCGCTTAAATCAATGTTCAACCGGTTATTGATGGTCTCATAATTATCGCGTTTCTGGACATTAATCGTCGAACCGCCGTTAGCAAAGGCATAGGCTGGCGCGGGGATATTCATTTCTGGGAAAGCAACATTCTGAAGGACTTCCTTAGTGCGAACCGGAAAAGCCATAATCTTGGTCAATAGCTTCGATCCTAATACTCTGGTAGCCGGTGCATTAATTACAAATTCTTCGCCTTCTTCATTGACATTAATGATCTGTTCTTTGCCTTTAATGATACCACCAGTCTTATAAGAAACATTCTGAAGGACTTCCTTCGTCCTAACCGGAAAAGCCATAATCTTCGTCAATAACTTCGACCCTAAGACCCTGGTAGCCGGTGCATTCATCACAAATTCTTCACCTTCTTCGTTAACATTAATAATTTGCTCTTTGCCTTTAATCATACCACCAGTCTTATAGGCAACATTCTGGAGGACCTCCTTCGTCCTAACCGGAAAAGCCATAATCTTAGTCAATAACTTCGATCCTAAGACCCTGGTTGCTGGTGCATTCATCACAAATTCTTCGCCTTCTTCATTGACAATAATTCTCTGCTCCGGGCCCTTAATATAACCACCAGTTTTATAGGCAACATTTTGCAGGATTTCCTTCGTCTGAACCGGAAAAGCCATAATCTTCGTCAATAACTTCGACCCTAAGACTCTGGTAGCCGGCGCATTTACGACAAACTCTTCGCCCTCTTCATTGACATTAATGATCTGCTCCGGGCCTTTAATTATACCACCAGTCTTATAGGTGCTTTTTATCAGCATCACCTGCTTCATACCATATGCAATAGCGGCCGCGGCGGCAGCAGCAGCTAACACTGGTCCAATAGGCCCAAGACCTATCATCGCCTTATATGCTTTCGTAGCCATCTCATAAGTTGCTATGGTGGCTTGAGCTATTGCCGTGGCTTTTTCGATTTTAGAACGTTTTTCAGATTCTTCTCGGTAATGAGCAGTTTGCGATTCCTCATATTTTTCAAGAGCGGTAACCTTAGCCTGATAGGCGTCCTCGCTTATTGCCTTATATTTTAGTTGGTTATCTAATTTGGCTTGCTCATTCTGAATGTAATTTTGGAGGGATTTGATATTATCTTGATATTCAATTTGCCTTTTTTGTTGTTCAAAATTGGCATAACTTTCTAATATCGTCATACTTGCATTAATAGCTTCTTCACGCTGTTCAACCTTTTTCCGATTGAGTTCAATTTCTTCTTCAGTCGCAGAGCGTTCAAAATCCAAGACCTTTTTCCGAGCTGCCAGCGCGGCTTCGGATTCAGCGCCATACAATTTCACGGCATTATTATAGGCATCCTGCAATATATTATACTCGTTAGTAGCGGCTTCTTCTTGACTGATCAATTTATTATCGAGAAATAACTGATTCATCTCGCGCAATTTATCATATTTGGCTTGCTCGGCGGCATTTTCGGTATTGCGAGCGCCTGCCATTTCCGACTCATACCATTCATTAAGTTTCTGAACTGCTGTTTTATATTCGGGAGTTCCCGCCTCAAATAATGCCGCTATGTTCGCCTTCTGGGCTTCAAATTCAATCGTAACTTTCTGAGTAGGAGTTAATTTCGATTGCTCGTATTGCTTGGTGAATTCCTCCCAAGCATTCTTAGCCTTTTCAATCGCGGCAATCTGCTCTTCCGTCACTTCTGTAAATTCTACTACTGGCTTCGGTGCTAAGGCGGAAGTATATTTTTTAGCTTCTTCTTTGGCCAATATTAAAGAAGATTTAACGCCATTTAATCTCTTCTCGAGTTCAATATTGGCATTTTGGGCGGCTTTGATCATCGTATTATGATTTTCAATGGCAATCCGATTACCAATAATCTCTTGAGTATCAGTAGCAAATGAATTTTTTAGCTTATCGTTAGCAATTTCCAATTCGGCGATCGTCGTTTTATTTTGGACTATTTTGGTGGTCAGTTCGGCAATTTGGTCGGCATATTGCTGAACGATAGCCTGCTGGATGAGCTGATTGGTATAGTTTTCTAGTTGGATTCTGGCATTCGCAACCGCAGTTTTTAAGGTCTCATAATTATCAGCTTCCTTTTTCAAGTTACTGAAATAATTAGGAAACTCGCTTTGTAATTTGGCGATGGTATCATTTTTGATTTTCAGCTCTTCATTCGAGAGTTTCTCTTTTTGGGCTAAATATAGAAGAGTCTGAGTCAAATCATCGAATTGATATTGGAGGTCACTGGCATATTTTTTTTGTTGATCGAGATTGCTAACGGTCTTTTTCCCAAAATCAAGTACATTAGCTAAACCAGCAGCAAAATTGCTCATAAACTTTACAGCTGGGACTAAAGCTATTTTGACCAGATTACCAAGCCCTTCCTTTAGATCACCAACCAGATTTTTGTACTGCTCAATGGCGCCAGCCCCATCTTGCGCCGCCTGTTGAGCTAATTTATAGCCATCAGCCATATTCCTTTGCAGAATAGCCATTTTTTCGGTTTCATCTTTGGCTGAGCGCAGTTCTGGAATATAACGCTGTAACTGTGTGAAATTCCCTTCGTAGGCCAAAGCAATGCCTTTTAATGCCAATTCCTGCGAAAGACCTGCTTCCTTGAAACTGGTTGCCAGCCCGATAGCACCGGTTGTGGTTTCGATTACTTTATCGGTTGCAACTCCCATATTAACCGCTAAGCCCATCAGCATTTCCGATTGTTCATCGCCGACGGTGGTAACTTTCTGGATGGCCGAAGCCATATCTTTCAATTTCAGATAATATGAATCGGTATATATGCCCTTATTTTTGAGCGTATTGATTAATCTGGTATCAGCCTGCTCCTGTATATTACTTGCTTTTGTCCAATCACTTATCACGCCGATGACTTTCTTTACAGTCATAGTAACCGTTCCCAGCGCGATTCCTACGCTGGCTATTGTATCAGTCAGAGGACGAGCATTACCACTGAAAATAGTTTTCTTTTCAGCCGGAACTTTCTTGACGGCTTTTTCGGCATTTCCGGCTTCATTAATCGCCTGCTTACTATCGGCTTTGATTTTAGTCGGGTCGGATTCAACCTGCTTATCAAATTGGTCATATATCTTGCCCAGATTTTCGATCTCTTTTTTGAATGCCGACTCATCAATATCCACCCGCACTCCGCTGGCAATTTCGGTGAATTGCTGGCGAAATGATGAACCCATTTTTAGGGCTGATTTTAGCCCTTCCGCAAAGGGACTTAGATCGAGTTTCAGCGATATATTCAGTTCAGCCATCTAAAAACTTCCGAATTTTATCTTCTTTCGTTCCATTCATATTCAAATATAAAAAAGTGACTGCGTCAAGTATAGGAGCCTCGGCGCAGTCTTGAAAGTTGCCATAGCCTAATTGGATCAGATTGGAAATAATTCGGTCATAAACGTATTGGTCATCAATTCCTGTTCGGTCTTCGATGTCAAAGTCTTTTTCAATTCGGACTATATCCTCAAGCGCGAGGACAATTGTTCCAAAAAAGACTGCACTCCTTCCGCCACCATCGCCAGATCAATATTGTCAATATCTTCGTCTCGGAAATCCTTGACGAAGGTAACTTCCAATAGTTCGGCTAATTTTTTCGGTTCCATATAGACATCCATCATCTGCAAACCAAGTTCGTCAGGGTCTTTTTTGATGTCCAAGAAACCGAGTTTTTTATAACAGCGCAGGGCTTTCGGAGTCACAATCTTTAATTTCAATTGGGCTTTTTCTTCAGGCATTTTATCTCCTCAATTATGCCGAAGTGATCTGTAATTGACTTTGGGAGCTGGAAACCAATGAAATCGGCAGATACCAGATTTCGCCGCCCTTAAATGCCGCATCGAGACTACCAACCATAAACAACCAGGAAATAGTCCAAGTCTCGACCGTAGCTCCGTCAGTTTTACGGACTTTGAACTGGCAGTGCCAGGTCGGCAATGGATAACAGCGGGTAGATTCGACAATTGCAGCGGTTTCTGCCGCCTCATTATTGAGTAATGATTTGAGTTGGTCAAGCGTGCCACCGACCAATACGGCCTTGATTTCAATTTTGGCGCCAATATCAATTTTTTCTTTGGGCTCTTCCGATTCGCTGGTGATCACATCCAAAATATGAGGATCAATTTTAACACTGACCCCCTCTTTTTGAACTGTATTAGCATCAGCCGATGAAAGGGCTGTAATAACTGCCGCCATATTCGCTTCAGACGAAGAAGCCTTCATCTTAAAATCATATCCGTTAATTCTTTCAGCCATAATTTATCTCCTTTAAATTGCTAATATATAGCCTGTTAATATTTCATTATTTTCGGTTAATAACTCAAAATGATCCGGGACTAAACCATCATCTTCGCCCCAGAGCGTCTCTTCGATAAGTATCTGTAATATGCTGGCATCGGTGGATTTAATCGTTATCGGAACATAGCCTATTTCGCCACCCTTGAAAGCCAAATCCCAGTTTTTCTGAACCTGACAATTTGACAAAAAGAAATACTTTTCGGTATTGTCCGATAGAAGAACACAAAAACTGACGTCCTGATTATCAATAATATCCAAAACGCTATTCCGGTCGGCTGGACGCAAGATCACGCCTTCGATTACCGCCTTAATTTCGATTGTGGCGCCAACGTCAATCTTCTGGTAAGGTTCATTAGATTGGCTTTCTATTATTTCAAGAATATGCGGCTCGACTTTTAGATTGAGACCTTCTTTCGCCAGATTGTATTCAGTGCCTTGAAAGAAGACACCAGTATTGGCAATCTCAATCTTACGGGCGTGAAGCCATTCAGACATTCAATACCTCGTGTGCCTTTGCCACTGCCGCATCGGCGAAGGCATTATAATCTTTCCATTCCGTCGAACTTTTGGAAATCCGAGACATTTTAAATTCATCATTAATCGAATATTTAGTTCTGATAATCGCTTCCACAATCGCTTCGATAGTCATTTCCCGAATCCAGACCTGATCATATTCATACCAAGTCTCCGGTCCGTCTTCGCCCTGTATTTCTATGGTCCGTTCGTTATAGGACAGCCACCAGCCACCGCGGGCGGGTCGAAAATTTTGTCTTTTCCCTTTAG
>JBAZKF010000010.1 GCA_041650895.1 Patescibacteria group bacterium
CATCTCAAACAAAGTTCTAAAAATCATCGCATTGGTGATTATCGTGATCGGAGTCGGAGTCGGCGGCTTTCTAAGTTGGCGATATTATTCCAGTGAAATTAAAAACTTAGAAAATAAAGTAAGCAATAACAATCAAGAAATCACGACTCTTGCTGGTGAAAAAACAACCCTTACTACAAATCTTGAAACTTGTAATACTGAACTTACCACCTTAAAAGAGAAATTTGGCGTAGCACTTTCTGACAAGGAAAAAGCTCAAGCCGCGGCCTCCAAATCAGCCACAGAAGCGTCTAAACAAAAAACCGCTGCTCAACAAGCAAACGCGGCTAAAACTACTGCGGAACAAAATTTATCAAGTTGTGCGTATTATCTTGATGCCGCCGCACAGTTAGCTGATGTCTTAGACACGCAGAAACAATACTACAAAGCGGCAAATGAAAATGTTATCTCTATGTTAAACGCTATGAATGTTGATAATTGGCTTATGGTTCAAAGATACGCTGATTTAGCCGACCAGAATATCGCAAACGCTGAAAGTTATGAGAGCAGAATAAATACTTTATTGGGGTATTTTAATTAAAATAATATGTGGTGTATCATTTTACTTCTAATAGGACTATTCGTTTGGCTTGCGGTTATCTTTCCGTGGCTTTGGATTGTGTATGGAATAATAATGGGAATTATTGTTATATCAGAAAAAAATAACTAATCTTTGCCGAGTATTGCTCCTGCCACTCCGGCTCCGGTAGCTCCACCCACAGCATATTTACCATATTGCTTTGCTATTGCACCAGCTACAGAGGGTTTAAGTTTAGTCGGACCTTTAACGGCTTTCTCTGAAAGAGTATCAATGATGTCAAAAAATGTAGATTGCTTTTTCATACTTTTCTTAAAAATATCTGCCTCTTCCCCTAAACTTATGTTTAGTTTTTCATTTATCATATTATCAACTTCCATTCTAATATCCTTTATTGCCGAGCGCATAGGAGTCCATCTATCATTTTCGTAGAGGTTAGGAAATTGTTTTTCTATCCATTTATCAAACTCTATTCTTGCTTGCCAAGCCCCTGATGTAGTTTTAGGATTTTTATTTATAAAATAAAGCATCTTATCCTGAACTTGCGTATACGCTTTATCAAGAACTTCATCACTTTTAATTGAAACTGGTCTTTCTACTTGTGATAAGCGAGAATTTATTTCGGCAGTATTAAAAGTATAATCATTATCTTTTAAATCTTTAAGAAGTGTTTGGGCTTCTTTTTTGTTTGCCATTTTTGCTTGTCGTATATCTTTACTATAATTTCCTTTCATCTCTATCCCAGCTTCTTGGGCTACTTTTACTCTTTGAATATCATTCGTATTAGGAATAAATTTTTCTTTTGTAAAAGTAGTAGGAGATATTATTTTTCCCGAGGCGTACGCCTCTTCTGCTTCTTTGCCAACTAACCGTGGAGCAAGATATTCTGCGGCTTTCTCAACCTTCTTTGCCGTCCAACCAAATTTTTTAGCAATAAATTTAATAACTGGTGAAGCAACTGCTTCAGTTAATTTAGCCGCGGTTTTTGAAGTTCCTAATACTACACTGCCAACTTCCGCCGCCTCAATTATATTTTCTTTTGGGGTCATCGCCAAAGATGGTTTAACTTCTCCAAAAGGTGTTTGAACCGATCTTGCCTGTTGCTCTTGAATAGTACCACCTTTTAATCCTGTGGCTAAATTTACTGCTGGTCTTATCGCCGCACGAGCCAATGGAGAAACGCCAGTCATTTCAGCGGTTGTTTGGATATTTTCAGGTCTTGTCGCTTCTCCAATTATTGTTTGACCAACTCCCTTGCTTAAAACAGAACCTCCGATACGAACAACCTTATTCCAAAACGACTCTTCTTTCCCCGAAGAAAAATCGGAATAAGCTTCAGGATATTTTGCTTTTACTTTTTGACCAAGCTCAATATCACTTAAATCATCATAAACACCTGGGTATTTTGCTTTAACTTTTTGTCCTAACTCGTTTATATTTGGCATATTTTTATCTTACTCCTAAGGGGTCATTTGAATTAGATTGTTCTCCAGTATCTGATGATTTTTCTCTAAAAGATATTTCTAAATTAGGAGCGACGTGTTCGGGATTTAATCCTTGTTCTTCCGCAGTTTTTCTATACTGATCTCTTAATTGATTATACTGTTTTTGATAAACACCTAATTTGGTTTGTAATATATCTTTAAAAGAGTTTTTTACCGCATCTGGTAAAATTCCACCTTTTTCTTTTAAATACCCGTTATATTTTGCCGCCCATCCTTGAAAAATATTCCCAGATTTAGCCGCACTTGCATACTCGCTTTCCCTTACAACAGAAGATGGGTCTAAACCTTTCATAAATTCATAAACAATCGCTAAATCTCCGGGACCCCCAACTCCAGCATCTATTATTTGTGAGACACTTGCAGATTTATTTTGAACTGCTATAAAATCTTTGACTACGGGTTGGCTTAAAAAATTAGTTTGATACTGCTGTTCATTATTAAGAACTTTTTGACCAAAATCTGTGGCATAAAATTCAGGAGTAAATTTACCTTGGTCTGATTGTTCTGGTCTTCCGAGCGTTCCTTTATAACTCATCGCAATTTGTTGCATCTTCTCAAATTCTTCTGGTTTCATAACTCCGTAAGGATTTCCACCGCCTCCGATATAACCATAAACCGTACCTGGGTTAACCCAGCGACCAAATGTTTTTTCACCATCGCCCTTAGCATTTGATTCATAAGCATACATATTTCCATCTTTATCCATATCTCCCACTATAAGGACGTGTCCAGTTTCATCATCAGAACCAGAAAGTCCTAAATCACGACCATCAGTAATAACTATATCACCAACCCCGATACCTTGTATTCCTCGCGTCCCTAATCTGTCAATCCATTCCTTTTTCTCTCTTAATGTATCCCCCATTGGTTCTGTAATTGTAGACCATTCTTTTCTTGCCACAGTACCGCAATCTCCTCCAGGTCCAAGAGTAATCTCATCTCCTCGCCAAGAAGCACCAGCTTTTACAGTTTCGCGTTTTGCTAAATTATCTTCATAAGTCATTATAGATTTTTGATTTTTAAAGTTTATATCAATAATTTCAAGGGCTTGAGCGTGCTCTCTGGCGTCTCGTTCTGCCTCAAGCAATTCGTCTTTTTTTAGTTGGTAATTATTAAAAGCCATATCATAGCGGTCTTTCGCCGCCGTAGCCATATCCCGATAATTCCCGGCCATCCCAGTAATGATATTTTGAAAAGCCGCTTGATTGATAGCAAGTTCGTCGCCTCTGGTGTTAAGAGATTGGGCAAGAGGGGCGTATCCCGAAATTCCCGCTTTCTTGAATATCTCACTTTCCCCAATTCCTGCCTGTGCCACGCCTGTCTTTTCACGGATTGCTTCCTGTAAGATGTTGGTTGCCATTGTCGGCGAACTGAATTTTGAAACATCAGCCCCTGCTTGCTCAACCTGTCCAGCCAATTCACCAATACCTGCCTCTGGATTAAATCCCGTCGTTGAAGGCGGAGTAATCGGCGTTAAGCCAGCCGAGGGTGCGGCTTCACTTTGAGCGTCTTTAAACTCGTCTGGCAAGTTAGCGCCGTAAGCGTACTGATGAAGAAGTTTCCAATCTTCTGCCGTTGAGGGCATTTTACCTTGTGATTTTCCGAAGGTCTTTAACGCCTCTTGCTCTTTTTGTAAATTTCGCGAAACTGCCATAATGTTGTAGATTATTTCTTATGAAGAAAACGTGAGATTTGTTAATGATTTTTGTTTTTCCTGATAATTATTTAATAGTTGCTGTAAGGTGCTTGCCTCAGTTTGCTTCTTTTGTTCTTCAAGAGTTCCTGTAGTTCCGCCGACTGGAGTATAACCGCTTATCCCGAACTTAGACACCCCTGCCGTGCCGAGTTGCTGTTCTGCCGATAATCCCAAACTTTTTAAGGCACTCTCATAACGGGCTTGTGAGGAAGAACTTGATAATCTGTTATACTGCGGCACAAGACCCTCGTAGAAAAGTCCGCCAAAGGGTTCTTGTGTTGGAGTCGTCTCGGCTCCTGTCGCTCCTTGTGGTATTGCCGCCTCAGATCCTAAGGTTTCAATCGCCTTACCAGTAAAGGTCATTCCCGCTTTTTCCAGTCCCTCTTTGGCTTGACGTATCGCAAGACCCGCCTGACTTCGTTCTTGTTCAAGTTCTGATACCCTCTGTTGTTCAATATCCGCTAAGTTTTGAGTCAACCCTTTCTCTGCCTGGGCGATATAATTCCTGTATTGAGGGTCTATTGTTTCGTCTTTAATCTTTTGAAAGGTATTTAAAATTTCATTAGCGTCAAACTCAATCCCAGGGGGGTAGTTCTTTACGACATCTTTGTATAACTGTTTAAGTTCCGGAGGTAAGTTTGAGCCGTCTATCTTATCATAAGCACTTTGTAGCCGTTGACTTTCCTCAGTTTGAAACGTCTTTGAGGTATAGCCGTATCGTTGGGCTTCTTGTTTAAGAAACGCCTCTAAGTTCTGCGGAGTTTCCTTTCCCCAATTATCAAGCTCCGCTTGCGTTGCCGGTCGGTCAAAGTATTTCTGATAGTAATCATTAACCCACTGAGTTTGCGGATTTTGTCCGCTTACGGGTGCTTGACCTCCCGTTGGTGCTTGCCCAGTCGTTTGACCGCCAGTAGTTGTTTGTATCTCTCCCGTCGGGCTTATGTTCTGAACTTGTCTACCAGCCACCTCTTCCGCCGAGGTGCTTTGTGTCCAGCCTAAATTCTTAAAGTTATTCTCGGCTTCGCTTCCCGCGGATACGCCGACTATCGTGCCAGAGGGCGATTTCCAGTAATTAGTAGTTGGTTGTCCAGCCGTAGTCGGACTAACGCCTGCCGTAGTTTGAAAAGTCGGCGTTTGAGGTTGAGTATTCGTAATCCCGTACTCGGCGTATTTCTCGGGTGTGATTAAATTTCCTTGTAGGTCTTTTGGTCCGCCCACGCCCGATATTTCTTTTGGTATGGCGTTCCCTGTAAGTTCAGTCGGTGTTGTTGCCGCCTTAGCAAATGCTCCCATATCATATCCACTCTTAGCGTCGGCGCCCGATAATGACTGCGGCGTTCCCGTAAAAACCCCATATTGGTACAAGTCCGCGGTGTTGTATTCCGGTAATTTAGTCAGATCAATTCCAAGTTCTTGATACGCTCTTTGCTGAACCGCACCGCCCGTTGTAAGACCTTGCGACCTTAACCAATTATTCCAAGCGATAGCAGGGCTATCACCAGTGCTCGCGATTGAGCCGAGATTGTATTTATTAGCGAGTTCTTGCTCGGCATTAAGTTTGTAAAACTGGCCGCCCTTAATCATTCCTACCTGTCCTCCGGTATCTTTAAATAATTTTCCTTCGTCGGGTGCTTCCATTTGATAACCTTTGCCGTCGGGCGTTCTAATTGTGTATGCCATATAATTTTATTTATATCATATTTAAAATGTTCAATTTAGTCGTAGAAATAGATAAACCAACTTTTTTAGAATTATCTCCCGCAGAAGTTGCAATCGCTCCATAAGTATTTGAAAGATAATAGATTGAGGCAATTGTAAGTCCAGAAGTTGTCCAAACATCGGAAATCTGAACTTTACAAGAAAGTCCAGCGGCTTTTGATTCTTGAGCAAATCCGACAAAAGTTGAGGTAGTCGCTAAATCTACCGCCGATGTTTGATAGATTAACCCTTCGGTCATTACATACTTAAACACAAGATATGAATCAACCGTCCAATCAGTCCAAGACGCTCCATTATACCTTTTCATCGTTCCATTAGCGTAAGTACTTGAACCTTCTTGTTGACATCTAAAATAATTCGTATCGTTTAAAGACCCACTTCGTTTAAAACGCACCCAATAAGTCGTGGCGGCGGTAAAAGTTCTGTTGGCAGGTAAAGTAAAAGCATATTCCGCAAGAGAAGTTGTAAGATCTGCTCCCGCTTTTGTAAAAGTTTCTATTGGTGTTCCATCTGGTGCTCCGCCACTATCGCCTTCTATTGTAATTACTAAATTATCGGTTGGCGTTCCCGTTTTCATCAATTTCAAATACATTATATTAACTTTTCTATCAACATCAGAACCATTAAAAGATTGTGCCTCTTGTTGAAATCCGGTTTTTCCGATGTCAATGTCTCCCGGACCTGTTGCGTTAGTGGTAAATTTAGTTAATGTTTGACCGCCAAAACACACCGCATCTCCCGCCGTAATCGCTTCTCCCGTCGTGAAAGGATAAGTTGTCTGCATCTGACCAATAATGATGTCGGTTGAAGAATCAATGTTTAAAATTGAACCAGCGATGATTACTTTCGTCCCGTCAAATTGAAAATACTGGTCAACGCCGTTTCCCACATACGCTCTCGGCGTTCCGGCGTTGTATTGTAGTTGAATACCTTGATTTCCAAAAGTAGCGTCATTTATGCTTATCGCTTTATTGCTACTGTCTAAAACTATGTTTGTCGTTCCGCCGGTTAAGGTAGTCGCCCCTATTGTGAATCCTCCAATGTTTCCAGTCGGAGCGGAAAGAGAACCGGCAAAAGTGGCATTTCCAGTTGCCCCGTCAAGCGTAATCGTTGCTACGCCAGCGTTAGCGAATACTATTCCACCTTTATGAAACACACCCCCTGAACCGCCCGTAATCGCCCCTGTCGTCGCGTTCCAGGTAATCGTGCCACATTTTAATGCTCCCGAGTAATCAGTAGAAGCAAAAGCAAAATCAGAAAGAATGCTTTTAGCCGAACTGTCTAATCTTAAATTTATAATATCGTTGACTAAGTTTCCAGATGAATTTATCGCCGCCGCAATCGTGGCTGTGCTCCGTGAGGAGATTGTTCCGACAAGGTCAATTAACCCCGTAGCTACGGCGTATTTAATAAGAGTAGCGTCTGCCGCCGCCCCGCAATAAATCCCTTCGCTTCCAAAGTAATATCCTGCGTTCGTGGAATCTGTAAAAGAGGTC
>JBAZKF010000011.1 GCA_041650895.1 Patescibacteria group bacterium
CGCGCGCCTAAATAAAGTGCGCGCGGCGCAAATATAGGCAATGGATACCCTGCGCGCGCAATCGTTCGAGCGCAACAGCGAGATTATCGCGGCGTTTTTCACGTCGCGCTACTACAATGACCTTTATTGCATCGCGAAGGACCACTTCGCGCGCCGCGGCGGCGAATCGCTGACCGCGGTGTACGTTGGCTACCTCTACGAATATCTCAAAAATATCGAGACCGCGCCGCGGCACGCTGGTCCCGACATCATGCGCGATACGATAGTCAATCTCCACGCATATTACTGCAAGCTGTCGAGCGAGGTATCGCTGGATGAATTCGTGATGATTATCGTGTCGCAGATCGTGCCCGACGAATTTCTCTCGACGATCACGGGCACCGAGAAATCATCTATGCTGCGCGAGCTGGTGAAGCAGACCGCGCTTGTTGTGGGAAAGCGCGCGCTAAAATCCGATATGCTGCGCTATATCATCGACGACCGCGCGAATCGCGTCGGCGTGAACATATTGAGCGATATAGGCGCGACGGTGCTGCGTCAATTCCGCGCGTCGATGATATCGCAATTATATTCGAAAAAAATGGGCACCGTGCGCCGCACCGTGGACGGCGAATTATTCGACCGCATGCGCGCCGAATTGAAGCGTGCAGTCGAGAGTGGCGTCGAATATTGCGGGCTCTATGACGGCGCGCGACGTGAAATCGCGCGACTGCGCGCGCAACTCGCGAGCGCGACGGCCGAGATTTCGTCATTACGCTCGGCATTGCGCGCTCAACCCATCGCGACGCCGGCGCGCATCGATGCCGCGTCAGCGAGCGAACAACCGCGCGCCGACGCGCCTCTCCAATATGATCACGCGCCCGATAAACCGCGGATCGATGATCCGCCCGGCAGCGCGAAACTGCGTGCGAGTATGCTGGAAATGCCGTCGTTGAGTGATGATAATACTCCGCGCGCAAGCGCGAGTGATGATAATACTCCGCGCGCAAGCGCGAGTGATGATAATACTCCGCGCGCAAGCGCGAGTGATGATAATACTCCGCGCGCAAGCGCGAGTGTCGATCGCGCGCAGCATGAAGCGATAATCGAGGATGATTTTGATACCATGGCTGCACCGCCCGCGCGCGATTCGCGAATGCGCTCGGAATCATCGGACGAAGAAGAGAGCGACGAAGATGAGCACGCGGCGCAGATGAAAGCCGCAGAGCGCGCGCGCGCAATCGCGGAACGCAATCGGCGCGCACATGACACCTCAACAGAGTAATCGCGCACGCTGGCGTGCACCTCATTTCGCATCGCGCACGCTATCGCGGGCGTAATATAAATGGAGCTGGGCGTTATGATTAACGGTCTCGCTGATTCCGTGACAACGAGCCGCGGGGTCGCGTCCATTCTCGATAATCCCATCTACACTGCGCTCGCCATGACGCTCATCATCATAATCATATTCTATTTTTCGGATAGCGCGCGCCGCGGCGTATGCGCGGCAGCGCGAGTGCGGACCGCGTTCTACATTTTCTGTTCCATTCTCACCGTAATATTCATATATCATCGGCGATTCGCGGCGACGCATAGCGAGCAATCGCGCGTGAGCGAAATACAGAGCGCGCTCGCGAATCCGCCAACGCTGGAAAGCGCCGATCACGTGCCGGTCATTCCGCCCATTTATTTGAGCCCCGGATCGGCGCCGCTGCCGCCGGCGCGGTAATGCATCCGCGCTGCATATTTTTTGTAGACGCGGGACGGTGAATATACGTCGCGCGATGACATCCGCGCCTGATGAATCATCATTCGAGCGCGCGCAACTGACCGCGGATCGCTTCTTGAACCGCTCGTGCATCATTTACGGCGCGTCCGGAACGGGCAAAACCCATATAATTCGCCATTTATTATTCGTGCTGCGAGAGCACGTGCCCGCGGTGGTCGTGTTTTCGCTGAGCGAGAAGAGCAATAAAACGTACTCGCGCGATATGGTGCCGCGCTGTTTCGTGCATGATTTCGTCACCGGCGAAACGGTGCGCGCGATCGCGGATCGACAGACGCGCGCGCGGATGATTTATGAGCGCGCGGCTAATCTCGCGCTGCTCGGGCGAATGCTGGATCGCGTTGCGCCGCGCGAATTGATTGCGACGCGCGACGCGCTTCAGCGCGCGTATGATGATATTTGCGCGCGCGGGCGAGAGAGCGGCGCCGGAGACGCGCCATCGGACGCGATCGCGTCGCAATTTCGCGAGCGCATGATATCATTCTATTCGAACGCGCTAGACGCGCGCCTCGAGGCACAGTTGCGCGCGACGCATACGCTGAGCGAGGATGAGCTATTCGCGCTGCGCTGGTTCCGTTTTAATCCGCGGATAACGGTCGTATTTGATGATTGCAGCACGGAGCTCGCCGCGCTCAAATCGGACGCGGACGTTCTCGAGCAGATATTCCAGGGGCGCCATTTTTACTGCACGACCATCATCGCGCTCCACGATACGTCGATGGTGCTGCCCGCGATGCGAATGAACGTGGGCGTGTCTATTTTTACGGACGAAGGTCTTGCCGAGCGCTGGATTAATACGCGCTCGAGCGGATTTCATCGAGAGAAACGCGATGCGTTGCTGCGTTACGCGCATAAAGTGATCTCCGGGCGCGCGCCGCACACGAAAATGCTATTTATGAACGACCAGGCGTTCTTAATCACAGCACCGCCACATGGTTCATTCGACGCGGTAAGTGGCGCGGTGCGCGCGCTCGCGATGAAGATCGAGAAAAAAAACAGCGCTGAAATGGAGCCGTGGATGCGCGAACTTGCGATGTAATGGTTATTCCGCGCTCGCGATCACTGTTGCGCGCCCTCGCTTGCTTTTGCGATCACTTTTGCATCCGCGCGCTCCCATGTTCCGCGCGCGCCATCGATCGCATAACCCATTGCGCGAAGAGCGCCGCGCATTTCTTGCTCGCTGATATTGGGAAGCGCCTCGGATGACTCCGCGTCCGCGCAATAATCGCTATGATACGCGCCCTCGATGCGGCCTATTGGGTCGTGCGCGGATATCCAGACGGAAATAGGCGTTGCGCAAGCGGTGGTTCGCGATTCCTCGGGCGCGTGACGATCATCATCACTCACGCTCGCGCGCAGAGTACTTTCGTCACTCACGCTGGCGCGCGGAGTATTGCCATCACTCACGCTGGCGCGCGGAGTATTGCCATCACTCGAGCCTTCGCGCGATCCCGCCCGCATCCCCCTCAGGGGATTCGCGAGTTCATACGTGATTTGAATCGCGCGCGTGCGCGAATCCACCTCGCGCGTCGTCGGATGCAGCTCGCGCTCGAGATAAACGCACAGCGGATCGTCTTCGTTAAATCGCGGGAATGTGAGATCCGTCGTCCCGCCGGTCGCGATGCGTAACGAGCGTTTCATCATATCGCTGGTATAATCATGCGTCGCGCGGGAGACGCACGACGAAGATGAGCGCGCGAAATACTCATATTCGGTCGCGCGATAAATATCGCAATCATCGGGGCGCTCCAGCGGCTCGAGCGCGAGACGATAGATTTGC
>JBAZKF010000012.1 GCA_041650895.1 Patescibacteria group bacterium
GTAAGTTTCAATGTCACCAATCCGCAAAAAGGCGTAATTGACGAAGCGTTGGACATCTTATCAAAGCAATCAAAAATGACCGAGAGTGAGGCAATCGCCGAAGTGTGTAGCCAGTTTATAAATACACTAAACGGCAGTAAACCGCAGTAAACGGCAACGATATGAGCAAAAAAGTCGACATTAAAAGCATCAGGTATCAAGAAGCGATTCGCCTTAAATATAACAACGAGTCGTATTCTTCGATTGCCAGAAAAATAAAAGTACCTGTGTCGACTATCGAGAAATGGTTCGCTTTTGGCGGTTTGCTTAAAGAGGAATACGAAAAATACCGAGATGAACAGAATCAGATCAGACACGAGAACGGCTTGGAAATTTTCAAGAAAAATGTGGATACCGCATCGAGTATGATTGTCGCTCTAATGGCCAGTGAAAATGACACGGTAAAACTTAATGCCTCCAAAGAGATTGTCTACCGCCAATATGGAAAGCCCAAAGAGACGGTAGAACACAAAGGATTATTTGAATCAGGCTTGAATTATGAACAGATACTACGAAAATCAAGAGACAAATCACCCGATGGTTAATAACCTCATTGCTTTCCTGAGGTTATGCGAGGCTGACCCAAAAGTGTTTATTGAGGAGTGTCTGTCCATAAAAACCAAGGATCAAAAGACTGTTCTTTTAAAGTTTAATACCGCTCAATCCATGATTTACGAACGAATCAAGATGCTAAGAGCAAAAAAGAAACCGATCAGAATGATAATTCTTAAAGCCAGACAAGAGGGCGTTTCAACATTTTGCGAGGGATTGATATTTGAAAAGACCGTTCGTCAAGAAAATACCAACTCGCTGATTGTCGCCCACGAGCCAGAGTCGACTGATGCAATATTTGCCATGAGCAAACTGTTCTACGACATGCTTCCAGTGGATGTCAAGCCGATGAGACGATACGACAACAAGAAACAGATGGTGTTTGAGAATCCTGATCAGAAAGCAAGAGCCGATGACCCAGGACTCAGATCGAGAATGGTAATCTCGACGGCTGACAAGGTGAAAATTGGTAGAGGTCTAACACTTCATAATTTTCACGGATCTGAAGTCGCATTCTGGAAAAATGCAAAAGAGCTGATGCTTTCCGTAATGCAAGCGATTCCGAGCCTGCCAACGACTGCCGTCTTTCTTGAATCGACTGCCAACGGTTTCGGTGGCGACGGCGAATACTTCTACCAAATGGTGCAAGATGCTCTGGCCGGTAAGAACGAATTCGAGCTTATATTCCTCCCTTGGCACCTTATGCCGGAATACAGCCAACCGTTTGCCAGTGAAGCCGACAGAAAACAGTTTGCCGAAACACTGAATGAATACGAGAAAGAATTGCTAAACAAAGAAAACCTGAGATACGAGCAATTGAAATGGCGTAGATGGGCAATTCAAAACCTCTGCGGTGGCGACTTGGATAAATTCAAACAAGAATATCCAGCCACCATCGAGGAATCATTCGTCGCCTCAAGCAAGGCCGTAATTCCGAAACAGTACATTGAAGCTCAAGGTAAATTCGTCAGACAGCCGATAAGAAAACTGGATGACATCCTGATATACGAGGAACCGAATTTGAACCATTTCTACAGCTTGGGAGCCGATCCAGCCGAGGGTATCGGACAAGATGACTCGGCAATCACGGTAATCGATAAGATGACCGGACGAGAAGTCGGATTCTACATTGGACAGATACAGCCGGACTTATTTGCTAAGAAAATAAAACAGACAGCCGAATTCTTTAATAACGCTCTGGCAGTAATTGAAATAAACAATCACGGACTGGCGGTAATCAACGCTCTCAAGACAGAATACACGAACATCTATCAGCGAACGGTCTTTGATAAAGCCACAAACACCAAGAGAAAAGAATTGGGATGGAAAACCAGCCAAACCACCAAGCCTCTCATGGTCGATGACTTTATAGCCGGACTCCGTGACGATGATATTGGCTTATCAACCCAAGCGACAGTCAGTCAGATGATGACATTCGTTCACACCAGTGAAAGCAACAAGTACGGCATGGGAGCGGAAACCGGACAAAAAGACGATGCATTAATTTCGGCCATGCTCGCTTGGCAAGGATTAAAAGAGCTTCCGAGCGAGATGCCAATGGCTCACAAAGGTCGAACAATAAAACTTTACTAAATATGGCAAATACAAAAGAACTGCAAAAATTTAATAGCGAGTACGATGAAGCTAAGAAAAACTTCCTGTACTACTACAAACCCGAATTTGATCGGGGTTATAAGCTATTCTCCTCTTTCAACGGCGATCGTGCCGAGGAATTGGAAAGAACCAATGACGGCGAGGTTTGGCAGTCAAATGTTTTCATTCCTCAAATTTTTTCTTACATCAAAACCTTTTTACAAAAGACAGTCGGGATAACGCCAGACTTCAAGCTTGAGGGAAAAAACAGCGAAGCATTGAAAGATTTGATTGTGTGGCTCTGGGAGATTGGCATGAGTGACGACCTGATAGATTACTTCCTCCAAGTATTCATCTGCGGAACCACGATCGGAAAAGACTTCCTCAAAAAACAAACCAAGAAAAAGAGAAAGAAAGAGATTAGCTTTTTGGATAATATCAAAAAACTTATTTTCAAAACCGAGACATCCAAGATCGTCTTCCGTCCAGATTTTGACCCGGTGGATATTTACAATTTCTATCCTCATCCAAGAATGAAAAAGATTGCCGATCCATTTCCGGTATTCCACCGCTATGTGCTTACGCTGGACGAGATGAAAGCTCAGTATCCCGATATAAACGAAAGCGTTTGGAAACAATTCCTGAACACGGACGGCGAAGTGGTAAAGTCTGGAGGCGATACCACCGACTATGCCTATGTCCGAAAAGAAGTCCTGATCCAGCTTAGAAAAAATATCAGAGAGACAACCAAAGCATCGAGCCCGATTGAGGGCAACCCGAATAATCCAATATCAGCACCAACCAGCGATGAAAAATTGTTTGAAGTCGTTGAACGCTGGATTGACGAAAGGTTCACCGTATTCCTGCCGATGGACGGTACGCCAATAGAGATCAAGGACGGCGACAATCCATATGATCACGAACAGAAACCTTATTCCCGAACAGGCTTCTTCCCAAGACCATTCTCGTTTTACTGGCTGGGTATTCCGAAGCTGGTCGACCATTTGCAAGAACTTCTCAATTCCGTAACCAACCAAAGAGTCGATGCGGTGACCATGAAAATTCATAGCATGATTGCGGCCGCACCGGTGGCTCTGCCCGGGTATAAGCAGTCAACCATAACAGTCAAACCGCTTGGAATCTTATGGACTAATGATCCAAACTCAGTCAAAGAACTTAAATTCGGCGATGTTAACTCCTCGGCGTTTATAGAACCAGACCACATCAAGGAAGCCATGCGAATTGCCGTAGGCGTGGATGAATTCACCACTACGGCCGGTGTAGACAGAAAAGAAACCGC
>JBAZKF010000013.1 GCA_041650895.1 Patescibacteria group bacterium
GCTCATCAAGACCGGATGCCCGGCTTGCGATGATGCCCTTGGCATTCAGTTCATCTACCAGACACTGGGACAATAGCTGCACAAGGTCTTGCGCCTGGCCTTCTGAGCGCTCCTCGTCTATCTCTTTTAAAACCCTTGGCCTGAGCCTCTCCAAAGGCCCCTGCCTTGGACTCTCCTGCTGGTCCAAAGCCTGTTGCTCAACGACAAAATCAGCGACATAAACATGCTCTTGGACCCCCGCCATGGCCTGCGTCCCGATGGCGCAGACGGCAATCGCCAATCCCATGGTCAAAACCATACCCATCTTTTTACGCATCTTCACTTCCCCTTCAAACAGTTGGATCTATTTCTGCTTCAGCAAGGCAAGCCCGCAGATGACACACAATATAACCGTCGCGTAATTATGGATATTCCAATAAGCGTCGTTCTGAATGACCATACCCACAACCGTCGCCACCGCCAAAACCAGCAACAGCACTCCGAGAACTTTGGTCTTTTTCATTCACGCTCCTTTTTTGTCTTATACAATCTTATCCCTCTTCTCCATATTATGCCTTGCACAGAGAAGCTGAATGTTTTCGGCAACTAATGATGAACCGCCCTTCGAATACGGAATTATGTGGTCGAAATGCAGATTATCTGCACTGCCACACTGTATACATTTCCCTTTATCTCGTTTCCAAACTTCTAATTTTACTGAAGTCGGGATTAACCTTTCATGTTCAAGATCGTATTTTCCAACCGATTTATCTTCCAAGTCCTCTATAAGCTCAAGTTTAAACTTAAAGACTTTTCTGACATCAATATCTTCTAACCAGGCATCGAGTAATTTGAATATGCCGTTATATACCCAAATGCCTGATCGAATTTTTTCATACACCTTCACATGTTCCGAATCCTTCTTTTTGTTCTTATAAGCGTGAGCGGCATCATGAAATAAACCATTTTGAGTCAAACGGCCGCTTGGATTATACATAGGTTGATCTACTTTTTTAGGATCTGGACCACCCCTTATTTTCGGAACATCATGTCCCTCGTAAATCAACGTCTTCCCGTTCTCTTCGATTCTATCTGCATAGGGCGCTCTAGGCCTTAGACTCATAAGAATTACACTAAAGCCATTTCTCAATCGATAATTCATCCCACGCTGAAGGTTTGTTCCTTCTTCCCTACACATTTCCAAATAAGAAATGATATCGCCAGCCTTAATCATCTATGCTATTCCTTATGTAATATACTCTTAACCAATGCTCTCTCCTACACCTAATAACATATTGACATCAAAGTCACTTCGATTTTTATATGATTCATCAATTTCCCTAATCTTCTTGTAGCTCAAAAAACGAATGACTTCATTTAATCTTAGGCCGGGGCCTGAAAAAGTCGGCCTGTTCAATTCACTAAAGACTTTTCTTTTTCTGGCTTCAGAAGCAATAATAAATAAAGGATAGTTTGAATTTGGAGTTTCGGCGCGTAAATCGGAAAGGCGTAAAATCCCAGAATAAACAGAAGTCGAATGCTCTATTTCGAAGGCGGATTTAATGGAATAGGGACCAAATTTCCAAACAACATCAATATTCTTGATTGAAGGCGGAACATCCAAAGTTTCATGAAACTCAGGAAGAACTAATTCTCTGAACCTATGCCCATCATATTGTTTGTTTTGATCATTTTTTGGAATCCAAATATCCAGATTTGCTAATGTTCCTAGGCGGATCAATCTCCACTGCATTTCATCGTGTTCTGTCGGTGCCGCCTCGATAAGTTCTTCGGCGGCCTCTATATCTAAGGCTTTTTGTTTTGGTTTCTCTATAAGCTCTTCTTTTCTTTCCAGCGTTTTGAGTACACCAACTATATCACCGTAACGCTCGGTAAAATTCGCGACTTTCTCATTTTCAACCATACTAAACCCACGCGGGGCATAATTCTTCTTATAGCCAAAAAGAGGATTAATCACTTCTAAGGATACCTTCACCTCTTCTTCATTGACTATAAAATACATCAATTCCCAGGTATGGCCTTCTGCTGTTTCCTTCCAAAAATACCTGGCTAAATCTCTACTCCTGACTTTGGCGGCAACTTCACCTACGCAACGTATATAACCACGATTGTAAATCAATAAAATATCTCCTGGTTCCATTTTCTGCCAACGCACTTCATTCATCTCTCCAGGCACTGCGCCCCAAACGATGAACGGCGCTCCATGATAAATCTTCTCTAAATTTTCTAACTCTTTCGGTGGCAAGAAATTTTTTACCTCATTCAGATTTCTCTTTCGCTGAATGGTATCTTCAAAATGTCGCTCGGCCGCTGCATTTCCACCCGCAACAACGATAAATATTTTTCTTAGATTTGGCATGATGCTCCGAATGCGCTCCCTATGTCTCCTTCAAATCCCTCGCCAAAAGCAGGATTCTTCTTTGACTACTTCTTCGACTTGTCGGGATCGTTGACGACGATCGCCGGGCGGTCGACTTCCATGACGATAACGCGCCATTGGGTGCCGTATAAGGAAACAGTGTCCCAGGCCGCATATTTTTTGACGATGGTCTTGTCTTCCAGGCCCTTGGCGTAAAAATCATAGGAACCGGCCCCGTCCCTTGCCCTCGACACAGTTTCGGAGAATGAAACAAGGTCTTCAAACGGCTGAAAAAGCTTGTCGGTAAATATATTCCTGCCTATCTGGTCCGGGTCCGGGTCATAGACGATCAGACCGTCTTTCTGCATCACCCAGGCCTTGCACGGGATGCCCTTGACGAGCGGCGCGATGATGTCACCGGTGAGCGCCTGCTGTCTCACCAGCATGCTGACGCCGCCGAGGAACTCGCCTTTGTCGGAGAATACCGGATAAATAAAATCGACGACCTCTATGCCTTCGACGGAAAGGAAGACCTCGCTGAAAACAGGCCTCTTGTCGGCCAGGAATTTGATGATATGCGCCTGTTTGCTGACGTCTGTGCCTTCATATTTTTTATACTCCTCCGGTTCGACAACGATCATCTTGCCGGCCGGATCGATCACGGCGCAATCGACGACATAATCGCGCCCCTTGCACAAACCGCTGAGTATCCTGCGCGCATCCTCTCCCTTGACATCAACTTTCGACAATCTCCTGGCGGCGACCGAAAGGTCCTTATTGATGGAGAAAAGCACGGTCGTTATGCTCCCCCTGGCTTTTTCAAGCGCCGACATCATGACGTCTATGTTCATACAAAAAGCATTCGACGCAATTAATACGGTCATCACGATAGCCATCGGGATAATCCTGCGCTTCATAACTCTCTCCTTTGTTTTCACTTAGAGACAATAATAAAATAAAAGCCCAAG
>JBAZKF010000014.1 GCA_041650895.1 Patescibacteria group bacterium
GCGTTCAGCTTCGATAGTGCCGTTGTCGTCGACGCATATAAAATATCGCCAACCGTGTAGACCGTTTGTCCCGTGCCGCCCTTATTCGCCGCAATCGCCGTTCCGCTCCATGTGCCGCTTGTGATCGTTCCGACTGAGTTGCCCGTACCGGACAACGTCACATTACCCGTCACCGCCAGAGTGCTTGCAAGCGTCGCCGCTCCCGTCGCCCGTATCGTTCCCGCGACATCCAACGTATACGCCGGCGTTGCCGACCCGATGCCGACGCGGCTGTTGGTCGTATCGATGTCCAACACATTCGTCGTGCCATCCGCCTTATTAAATTTTATCGCCGATGTGCCGTCCGCCGCCGGATAGATGATCGGAACCACCAGACTGGTGCTGATCTTGCCCGTACCAACGACATCCAACGTCTTCGTCGGCGCTGTCGAGCCAATACCCACGTTGCCCGCAGTATCAATCGTCATCGATTGGTTCGTGATACCTGTCGCCAAGGCATTTGACGTTCCAAACTGCAATGCGCTTCCCGCCGCAGTCGAGTACATCCATATACCCGCCTTCGGCTTCGTTGCATTATTGTCGCTCGTCGACCAGAACACGCCCGGCGTATAGGCGCCCGTCGTCTGGTTCGTAATAATGTTGATGCCAGAATTTGTCAGCGCTTGCGTAAAGTTCGTCAGCGTTGTCGATTCATTCGCGTTGTACACCGACAGGTTCGTATTTGGTGTCAGTGTCCCGATACCGACATACGTCCCTGTATCAACCAACACGCCCGTCCCGAGCGTCGTTCCAGCCGTCCAACGCGCTACATAATTTGCCGTGCCGGAGCCGGTGATCGTTCCGCCGCCGCCGCTGCCAAGTGCGGTTCCGTTCCAGTACAATGTTCCGCCGACGTTATACAAAGCTGCTGCCGTCGACGTTGGCGTTCCCGCCTGAATGTGGATGCCCTGTCCGGAATAGACATCAAGCGCATTGACCGGCCCCGTGGTTCCGATGCCGACATTGCCGTTCTGGTCGATGCGCATCACTTCAACGCGTCCAGTAGCGCCGTCTGGTCTCGTAAAGAAGGATATATAAGAAGGAAGGGAGGCAGAACTTATGGTTCCAGTACCAACACGGAAATCTATCGACGACCCACTTTCGAAAGAGCTGCCAGTATACCCTCTGCTTACAAAATACGTAAGACGATCACCTGCCAGAACAGTGGAAGGCGATGCAAACGTGCCACGTGAATATCTCCCGACTATTCCGCCTCCACCCGTAACGCCTGATCCATAACCATCAACCTGAATGGAAATAGCCCCGCCCGCGTTATCCCCAATTACATAGAGTGGAGTGGTGTCCGTTGTCGTATAAAGATTCAAAAGAGATGTAGGCGCCGCTGTTCCGATACCCACGTTGGTACCGTTGTCATACAACACGCCCGTCCCAAGCGACGTCGCACCTGTCCACCGCGCAACGTAGTTCGCCGTGCCGCCGCCCGTGAATCCACCTGCCGCCGCCGCCCACGTCGGCGCCGTCCCCGCGCCATGCGCCGTCAGCACATAGCCGCTCGTCCCCGCCGTCAGCTTCGACAGCGTATTCGCCGCAGAGGCGTACAGAATATCGCCCGTCGCATACGTCGTCTGCCCCGTTCCGCCCAACGTTTCATCCAACGTTGCTGACGTCGACAACAACCCCGCAGCGCTGTTCACCACAACACCCGCCGTCGAGAACGCCGATACCGTCGGCGCCACCGTAAACGTCGCCGCACCCGTTACTCCGAGCGTGCCCCCGATGGTGACGTTGCTGGCAAATTTAGCCTTACCTGTCAGCCCCAATTCAATGCCGATTGTGCCATTATTGGCAATTATTAGCTCATGACCCGCCAGAGTTCCTATGCCGGTAGTAGTACTATATGAGTATGCCATTCCATAAAGGGTGCCCAATGTATTGCCGGCAATATCGCAATCATAAGCAGCGCCCATTGACCAAATACACTGAATTTGAGCGGAGTTGTAAGTCCCGATAAGACCATATCTTTCACCATAAAATCCCGTGGTAGCGCGAGCACTCCCAGCTACGTCCAACGTATACGCCGGCGTTGCCGACCCGATGCCGACGCGACTGTTGGTCGTATCGATGTCCAACACATTCGTTGTGCCGTCCGCCTTATTAAATTTAATCGCCGATGTGCCGTCCGCCGCCGGATAGATGATCGGAACCACCAGACTGGTGCTGATCTTGCCCGTACCAACGACATCCAACGTCTTCGTCGGCGCTGTCGAGCCAATACCCACGTTGCCAGCAGTATCAATCGTCATCGCCTGATTGGTGATGCCTGTCGCCAGAGCGTTCGACGTTCCAAACTGCAACGCGCTTCCCGCCGCAGTCTCGTACATCCATATCCCCGCCTTCGGCTTCGTCGCATTGTTGTCGCTCGTCGACCAGAAAATGCCCGGCGTATAGGCACCCGTCGTCTGGTTCGTAATAATGTTGATGCCAGAATTTGTCAGCGCTTGCGTAAAGTTCGTCAGCGTTGTCGATTCATTCGCGTTGTAAACCGACAGGTTCGTATTTGGCGCCGCCGTCCCGATGCCAACGTTCGTACCGTTGTCGTACAGCACGCCCGTCCCAAGCGACGTTGCACCTGTCCAACGCGCTACATAATTCGCCGTACCCCCGCCCGTAAACCCACCTGCTGCTGCCGCCCACGTCGGCGCGGCACCCGCGCCGTTCGACGTCAGCACATAGCCGCTTGTTCCTGCGTTCAGCTTCGATAGTGCCGTTGTCGTCGACGCATATAAAATATCGCCAACCGTGTAGACCGTTTGTCCCGTGCCGCCCTTATTCGCCGCAATCGCCGTTCCGCTCCATGTGCCGCTTGTGATCGTTCCTAACGTATTGCCGGTGCCCGAGAACGTCACGTTCCCCGTCGCCCGTATCGTTCCCGCGACATCCAACGTATACGCCGGCGTTGCCGACCCGATGCCGACGCGACTGTTGGTCGTATCGATGTCCAACACATTCGTTGTGCCGTCCGCCTTATTAAATTT
>JBAZKF010000015.1 GCA_041650895.1 Patescibacteria group bacterium
AAAAATTAGATGAATTAAATGAAGTAGATTGACCGTCAGTAACCTCTAGTCTGAATCCAGGCGTCATCGTTCCAATACCGACATAGCCGTTAGAATATTGAATTGTCACGTGATCAGTTGCGCCTGCTCGGAACCTTAAATTAGAGGCACTATCGTTGTTTGCATAAGTTCTCCATAAATCATCAGCTCCATTAGTTAAAATATGACCCACAGTAGTGCTATTGTCCGGACGGCGAATGCGAATATTTCCGGAATATACCTCAAGTTTTTCTATTGGGCTTGTTGTCCCGATGCCGACATAGCCGCCGTTTTTAAATCTAATCCTTTCCGTTAGTGCCGTATCAGCAGTACCATTTCTTTCACTAAACACTAAATCACCAATTCCATTGGCCGTGCCATTGCCCAATAAACTTTTGATTGCCCACTGCGGAACAGTAGTCCCATTATCATTCCTTGCAGAAAAAGCGATCGCCCCTCCAGCATTAGCCCCATTACCACTAGAGGAAACTAACAGCATTGCGCCTTTATCACCGGCATCAGTTATTGATGCGGTTGTTTGACCAATGCCATAAATTTGAGTTTGCCTAATTGGATTTGTCGTTCCGATGCCGACATGGCCGGAATTATCAATTCGAACCTTTTCACTATTGCCTCCTGTAGCAAATTTAATAACTCCCGCAGCATTATCTGCCATCAAAGTTAACCCACCGGCACCATTAAAATATGTAAATCCACCATTTGCAGAAACAGCACCATAGGCGTCATGAGTAGAACCATACAGTCCTTGAGTGTATACACTTGAATCACTAGTCATAAATACCTGTGCAGCTCCGGCAGAATTAGCATTTTCAATTTTTATATTTGTATAAGCTGCTTGATCTTTTTTAAGATGCAATAATTCTACCGGCACCGTAGTTCCAATGCCGACTTTGTCAGTAATAGCTGTTGCATACATTGCGCCAGTGCCGGCTCCCGACCAATCATTGTCTTCGGCAATCGCGCCCCATGTATCTTTACAACTTTCCTGGATACATAACCGATTGCCTTTAACGTCTCCTTCTACTGCCAAAGAGGCTGTCTGTCCAGTCCCGTAAGCAAACCCACCGGTATTATAATTACCTATAAGCAAATTGGTATTTGAAGCGCTGTCTAAACGTAAAGATTTATTATTAGTTAGATAAATATCATTTCTTAATTTACTATCACCATTCACATCAAATTTTGTTTGCGGTATAGTCGTCCCGATTCCGACATTGCCTGTATTTGGTTGAAGAATTAAATTTCCGCCATAAGCCAATCCGCTGTCGCTGGTTTGTAAAATTGCTGCTCGATCAGCTATAGCAGCTGCTCCTGTAATTGAAAAATTCAATTTAAAAGGATTTGTATCATTGGTCAGCATGGAAATTGCGCTACGATCCGTGGTGTCGGTTTTTGCGTATTGGATGGCTACGGACAATGGTGATATTGGAGCAATTGTCCCGATACCAATACTGCCTCCATCAGTTAAAGTTAAAATATTTTTTTCTCCAGTAATATCATTATGCCAAAATCTTAAATCAGCACTGGTGGCATCATGATAAATTGCCCAGTGTTTATTTGTTCCTGCCACGCTCTGAATATCCATTTCCGCATTCTCGCTTGTGTTATAAACATGCAATTGTTTATTTGGCACAGTTGTTCCGATTCCTAAATTCGCGCCTGTCATTCTCATCATTTCGCGATTTGAACCGTCATTGCCGTAAAATGAAATAAAACCACCGCCACCGAGACTTTTAATACTCACTTCGCTTCCCGAAGAATAAATTGATTTTGTCGTTCCGTTGTTTAGATATAAATTACTGCCAATTTGAGCATTGCCATAGACCGTTAATGGATAACTGACTGTGGCCGTGCCGATACCTAAATAACCCGCGCTTGAAATGCGCATTCGTTCCGTCGGAACTCCAGTATTAATTCTTGTGCCAAAAAGCAATGCTCCGGCATAATCATTGTCATTTGCATTTTCTTTAATACCCCAAATATTGGCAAAATCTTGGGTGGCAGAACCTGCGGCCGCGTATTTGCCGCCAAAAGACACGCCTCCGCCCACGCCTTGAGCCGCAGTTGCGGAATCTTGAAGAACAAGATTTCTTCTCGCGCTAGTGCCGTCAACAACCGATACTCCCAAAACATGAAGTAAAGCTAAAGGCGTTGCCGTTGTTCCAATACCGACATTGCCGGTATTATTATTATAAATATGATTGCCAGTAGCTGTTTGAGCCCAATAACTGTTGCCCGCCAGATTAGTATAAGCACCGCCATTTTCTGAGACCTTAAATACATTGGCCGTTGAATCAAAATATATTCTGCCCTGACCCGCAGGAGAAGTTGCCGGAGCGGCCATACCTCGAGTTGTTAAAGCGCCATTAATATCTAAAATTGTAGTTGGAATTGTTGTCCCAATACCGACGTTGCCGCCATTTAATATGGTTACATCAGTAGAGTTATTAACTCCAAAATTCATATCATATCCTCCGGTATTTATTAAATTTGTGTTTCCTGTCGCGCCATTATAAATCTCAAGATAACCGGAAGCAGCAGAACCGGGCGTGCCGTAAGCATTTCCCGCACCAATGACATTAGTGACTGACATCCAAATTGAACCCTTAACATCTAATTTAGCTCCCGGAATTGTTGTCCCGATTCCGACGTTACCGCCGTTGATTATCCTCATCGCCTCTGAACCATTGGCTATAAATGTCATACCACCATAATCTGCACCAGCTTTGATACTATAATAGTCTCCCGTAGTTGTTCCGAATTTAAGCCAACCTTGATTTGCCCCGGCTCCGCGGAGTATAAGCCCCGGAATAGCCGAATTACCACTCCATGATTCTAATTTAGCACTAGGCGTAGCCGTCCCGATGCCGACATAGCCGTTAGAATATTGAATTGTCATATGATCAGTTGCACCTGCTCGGAATCTCAGATCAGAGGCACTGTCATTGGTTGTATAAGTTCTCCATAAGTCATCAACTCCTTGAGTTAAAAGTT